>CAZAQQ010000130.1:0-4952 GCA_964487485.1 uncultured Candidatus Bathyarchaeia archaeon
GTTGCAGTATCATCTTCTTTTGATTGATAGTCCACTGTAATAGCGACTGGAACCCCGATTTCATCAGCCCGCGCATATCGTCTTCCAATCGAGCCTCCTTCATCATACTCCACATCAAAGCCTTCATTTCTCAAAATCTTGTAGAGTTCCCTCGCCTTCTCCGGTAGGCCATCTTTAGCTACTAGCGGGAGGACAACTGTTTGAATCGGCGCTACCTCCTTCGGCATCTTTAGCACAACTCTGTCTTCAGCAGTTGAATATGCATATTCCAACGTTGCGTAGACGATTCTATCAGCTCCGAAACTCGGCTCAACTACATGGGGGATATACCTCCTACCTGTCTCCTCAACATCTTTCGTCTTTACCTCCACATGTTCAGGAAGAATTTTGTGGCCGCCAATGTCAAAGTGTCCGCTGCTTTCGAGGGCTCTCTCAACTTCTTCAGGGTTGAACTCGCTAAGCGCCTTCACTATTCTTGAGGTTTCTTTTCCGAAAGTCCGCTGTATTGCAGGCATGTTCGGAATAAGGGACTTTATTTCTCTCTTAACCGGTTTCTCGTAGGGTTCAAACACTCTCATGTCAACTTTAGAATGCTTCGTGTGACCTGAAAGATCATAGTCTGTTCTATAGGCATGGCCTGCTATCTCAACCCAGCCCCAGCGCTCCAGAAAAACCACGTGATCGTATACTTGTTTTGCGTAGTGAGCCCTTTCAGTTGGAAGCTTTGCCTTGAACATTTGTCTTTCCTGTGGTACGCCTAGGTCAGACATGAAACGCTTGGAAAGAGCCATGAAGTATGCTTGCCATTGTGTCATTATGTATGCCTTTTCTAAAGCCTTCTTCACCGTGACCTCCTCTGGCTCACTTACGCCTCTTAGTTGCATATCTTCCGTCAAAATTCGCATCTTATCCTCTTCAACTTCCTTCAGTCGTGGGCAGGAAGGTTTCTCTGGATCGAAGAAAAGCTCCAATTCCATTATGGTGAATTCCCTAAGCCTAACTGGACCCTGCCTAGGCGAAATCTCATTTCGGAGAACATGGCCTATCTGAGCTGCAGCGAAGGGAATTCTCTCTCGCACATACTCATATAGGCGTTTGAAGTCTGTAAACATTCCCTGTGCTGCTTCTGGTCTACAGTAGGCAAGAGCTTCTGTGTACGGTCCTATCATGGTCTTAAACATTAGGTTGAAGTGTTGAGGTTGCCCTAAGGATCCTCCGCACTCAGGACATTTGATATTTTTCTCCTCTATCAGCCTCCTCATTTCGGCTAGGCTTAGCCCCTCAAGGCTAGTTAAGCCAGCCTGCTCCTCTAGGAGATGATCTGGCCTAAACTTTCTTTGACAATTCACGCAATCAATCATTGGGTCTAGAAAATGCTCTTCATGACCTGATGCTTTGAACACGCTTGCTGGAGCTACTATTGGAGATTCTATTTCAACAAATTCCTGTTGCTTAACGAACAAGTTTCTCCATCTGTCTTCTATTTTTCTTTTCAGCCTCACTCCTAAGGGACCGAAATTGAAGAATCCACTTACTCCTCCGTAAATTTCATAGGATTGCCAGAAGAACCCTCTTCTCCTCGCGGTCTCAGCGAGCAACTCATATTTGTCTGGCTTACCCAAATCTGTCTTACTCCCCTTCATGTCCGTATTTTACGATGGTGCGGATCAGGGGTTTGATGTCTGGTTCTTCTTTCTTGTGAGCTAGCTTGGTTGAGAAAGACGCGATTTTGGGAAGATACTTGTAGAATATGTCTAGTCTCTTCTTCTCTCTTTCCATATGCTGCTTTTTCGAAAGGAAAGTAGAGAGTTGTCTCCCAGCCTCTCTCAAAGCGTTTAATATCTCATGCTCAACCTCTGGCCTGTCAGCTATGAATTCCTTGCCGACAGTCTTGTAGGGAATCTTAGTACTGCACATGTGAACGAAAACAGCTAGAGGAGCCTCTGGTGAAACATTATAGTGTTTCCAGTTTATCATGTCGTTGACTATTTTCCAAGAAACATCGCTGGCCTCATCGAAGAGAAGGGGAATCTTGTTGGCAAACCGGTAGAGCAGAATGCTTCCGGTATTCGGAATACCGCCGCCATATGCTAAGCCAACCTCTACTATGAAGGGAAAACCTGAGTAGGCAGCTGGCCTTCTCTCGTGGACGACTAGGAACTCTGGTTTTACCTCTTTCTGAATACCTGCAGCCAGCAGTTCTTGCCCTAGTGGAGAAAGACAGCTCGCATCCGGTGGCAGGAATCCGTCGAAGCTTCTAATAGCGCTAGCAATCTTGACTATCTCTTCTTGACTAAGCTTCTTAGGGGTCTTTTTCGGACTGACACCAGCAAAATCGAGGAATCGTCTTGCGGTTGTATCACCAACTCTTTGAAAATGATTTTTCATGAACTGTATGAGCCGACGAGTTTCTGTAACTCTGATCAGCCTTTTTATTGTTTCTACGTCAACTCCTTGAGGGTGAGACAGGGTTTCAGTAGGAGGTTTCGGCATGCGATTCGTCACTCTCTCGAACTTGTAGAATCTACCTCTAGGGTCTACGAAGGTTATGTTTGCATAGGGCGCAACTATTGCTGTTTGTTTCAGATAGTCAAGGATTTTCGGCATAGCTCTAACATAGTCAGCTTCAGTGGAGAATTCCAGAATTGTTCCACGCCATTTTGACTTGTTAGGATGAACCTTCCGCTTCAGGACTATTGGTCTGTTTTGCTGTATGTCCATCATTATTTCATATTCGTACAGTTTGGAGGATCCTGTGCTCGAGAATATGTGAGTTGAACTGTGAATGGTGATTTGGCCGTACAAAAGGGCCATCTTTCCACCAAGCCCAAAAGTGCCGCGAGTTTGCCGCAGTTTGTATTTTGAGCCGTAGAGAACTTGCCCAAAGGCTGACGGAATGGTGTCTTGAGGCACACCTGAACCATTATCTTCAACTCTGACCCTATATATTCCTGGGCCTTCAGTAGGACCGCTTTCGTGAGAAATTCTAAGATAAATGTCTGGGGGAACACCTAGCATCTCACATGCGTCTAGAGAATTCTCCATAAGCTCGCGTACAGTAGAATAAATGGCTCTTGAAGGATTTGTGAAACCAGCTATGTCCCTATTGCGATAGAAAAAATCGGCTGGACTAATCTCTTCAAAAGCTTCTGTCACGAGTTTTCCCTCCGGTAAGGATCGATCCTAGTTACTTCATCTTCTCCAGAGGTCACTTTCAACCAGCATCCGGGATAGGTTTCTCCCACAATTCTAGTGTCTTCTTCTTTTTCGCTTCTCTTCTTTTTCTCCTTAGTATCCTATATACAGTAGCGTGCTGTCTTCCTTTTACGAGCATTTCAATCGCCTCTCGTGCTGTGGAAGCGTCTTCATAGTTGCCTATGATGGCGATTGTATGTCCGTAAACTGAGATGCTCGCGCCAGTCATCTCCTCAACTATTCGCCTTGTCTTTCCATCAGCCCCAATTATTCTTCCTTTGATCCTTCTAATGTCGGGATCGCTTTTTCCAAAAAGCTGCCTTAAATCAATTATGTCGAGAATTGTGTCATCATCAAGTAGGTCGAATGCTTTTTGAGGCGAGAAGCCTCTGCCTATCGCAGTGACAACATCCTTCGCTTTCAAGAGAGCTGCTGGATCCGTACTGCCTTGTTTGGGCCTTATTTCCACTAAACCTGACTTGCTGTCCACATTGATTTCGACTTGGAAAGCAAGTTCAATATCACCTTTCACCTTTCCATCGTGCCCTATAAGAGCCCCTAATCTTTCGGGGGGGACAATTACATCTACCTTAGTCTCCAACTCCGCCGACCACCCAACGGTAAGTTTCTTCAGTATTCTTCATTTTCAAGCCATATTTTGAGAAGCGATTCAGCAAATTCGTAATGTCCCTCTTCAAGAATGCGTGGGCTTGAGGATGATCAACCATGACTGCTTGCGACCAATCAAAGATCACTGGCCTATTCTTCCAAACCATGGTGTTATACTCACTGAGGTCTCCGTGAACGATTTTGGCTTTCCTATACGTTAATTTCACATATTTGAGTAGCTCCTTCAAAAAGGTCGCGGGATTCGTAGGATTCACCTCCTTCAGGAGGGGGGCTGGAACGCCATTCTTGCCTACAAACTCCATTAGCAGAACATTGCCCTGAACCATTATGGGCCTAGGAACCCTGACTCCTACAGCGTGAGCTGACTCTAGATTCTTAAACTCTTTCTGAGCCCATAGATAGATGAGAGATCTAATGTCTCGTCTAACCCTTTTGAATCTGGGGTCTCCCTCGATATAGTGGAGCATTCCTCTGCGGAACTCCGATGAGGTTGTTAGGAAAATCTTCACAGCTACGTCTCTGCCCTTTCTATCTAGACCCCAGTATATGCGTGATTCCTTCCCAGCTCTGACCACTCCAAAAATCCTCGTTAGCAACCCTTGATTTAGGAGGCGGTAAACTATCATTAGAGTTGATTTATCGAAAACTTCTTCCAAAGCTTCTAGCTCTTCGCTTCTTTTCTCTTTCATCAACTGGTCGACTTCATATCGCTTCTCTCTGAGCCTGAGCTTTTCTTCAATTTTCCTTTCTTCCATCACCTCTATTCGCCTTCGCTAGAAGGTTAAGCGGCCTTCCTTCCGAAACCACTCAGCTTGGCTCCAGGTATAGCGCCACAGAATGTCTCCTCGAGTTTCACGCTGAAAATCCCAGGGGGCCACCAAAACAGTATCCCCAACTTTGATCCAAACTCTTCTCTTCATTTTCCCTCTTATTCTGCAAACCCTCTCATGGCCGTCCGTACATTTCACGAGCAATCTATCATATCCAAGCATTTGGGTAACTATTCCTAATACCTGCCCAACATCAGGAAGGACAAGCTCTCTCAACTCTCCTTCGCTGAGAACTTTCTTCTTACCCACAGTGAGCCCTCTCTAGTTTTGAATATGGTTCATCTAGTTAAGGGCTTT
>CAZAQQ010000131.1:0-1271 GCA_964487485.1 uncultured Candidatus Bathyarchaeia archaeon
CTGGAAAGAATAAGGAACCGTTTCAAATACAGCGTATGGCTAAACCCGATTCCAAAAGACCAATGGGAAACAGTTTATGGAAATGAAACAATATCCACCGTCAGAGGTATATTCAACATGGAGGATTTGACTTTAGGCGGGATCAAGAACACGGTGGAATATCTGAATTCCCGATAGTTCTCTTTGACACCCCCAAACGTTTGCCCCACCGCCTAGCAGGATGCCAATCGCACTTAACTAAGGATCTAATGACTTTTGCTAGGGACGCAGGGTGGAACTCAATGTTCTCGCAAACGTCTTAAGCTTTTCATAGGCCTCCTGAACATTCTCAATGCCCATGCTCAGTTTCTCGAAGGGACACATGTCTGTTTTGTCTTGGTTCAAAATAGTTGGAACGTAACTTTCGAACTGGTACTTGACTTGATGCTCTTTAAGGACTTTCACTGCCTCTCTGCTTATTACAACTGCGAAGACTTCAACAATCTTGGATAGGACGCAAAGTAAAGCTGTTGCACGACCGACAATCTTGTCTGCCGCGGAAGCACCCCGCAAATTTTCCCCACGTCTGTCTATTGCTTCAAGAAAGCTAAGGATACCGGGAGAGCTACTTTCATAGACAACCTTGCCTTTTTTCACTATAACTAGGGAAAACGCCTTCTCCCTCAGCCTAAGCTTCGCAAGCTCAATATCTTGCGTATGTTCACACCACTCCTTTTTGTGCCCAAGCACCTAACGCTTTCAACAAAACTAGACAATTCCCATTATAACCATTGCCTCTAGAACACCGGAGGCATGACGAGGTATCAAGCTAGAAAAATTAGCGCTCGATCACGAAAAGCTTTTGCTCTGGAATGGAAGCTACTCTGTATGCCAGTTCTCTTACAGCCGAGGATGCATTTTCAGTTGAAAGTTCATTCCTTAACTTCTCAATGGCGCGTGGGTTGACCGTGATAGCCAGTCTCCTCCTGTTTCGATTTTCAAATTTCGCTGCAAGTTGCGATGACTCTCGCAGTTTCAACCGGCCGTTCCCAATAGTACAGCTAGTTACTATCTGGATTCCATCTAGAACACATGAAAAGGGAATTGAATTCCGCAGCATGGCCGTAACGCACAATTCTCTGTCGCCTTTCCTAGTCTTTAGCTCCCTGATGCCCATTAGGCCAATTCTCACGCCAATGACTAGGAAAGGCCCTAGGTGACCGTGAAACTCCTCGGCCTTCCTCAAGTGTTTCAACAAGTTGGTCTTCGCGTTTTCATCCGATTCTTCGATT
>CAZAQQ010000131.1:1371-4911 GCA_964487485.1 uncultured Candidatus Bathyarchaeia archaeon
GAGAAGAATGGTCTAAGCTTCAGTCTCCTAGCGAATATCCCTGCCGAAAATCCGAGTAGCCCCAACCCTCCAACAATAAAAGGTATCGCTGTGAAACTCATGTATAATCCTCCAACAGCCCCCGTCAACAAGCCAGCCCATGGGCCTCCAAGAATGCCGCCGATGAATATCGGCAACTGAGCAAGGTGGATCTTTGAAGGAAACGGTCCAATAGCGATTGGGATGGCGAACGGGGTTACAGATAGGATGTTTGCCAGCGCAGCCATAATAGCTGCAAATGTTATGATCTTCGTTCTATTCATCCAGCAAACCAGCTTGATTCTCAGGATTCTCACAAATTAGCGCTTGGGCAGCGGAGCATTGGTAATACCTTTTGATAGAAAAGTAACACCAACTATTAAAACCTATCGTCCCAGTTCTGCTGTTGATGGAAGCATCAGTGGAACGCATTTTCTCCTAGGCCAAAGGACTTTTAGACTCGGACAACCTCCCAGTCAGAGGACATCCTCTATCAACATAGACGTCCCTTGGTTTCCACAGCCATCGCGTCAGAATCCGGCTGAAATGGTTGGAAAAAATGGGATGTACAAAATCAATTTTCTAACAAAGCAAAGAATTTTGAATAGGCCTATTTCTGCCACGTGAAAGCCGATATGTCACGTATGAACGGTGTCAAAAGCTTTATTGAAGATTCGCTAAAGACTTAAGGGAAAAGTCATGGACAAAATCACTAGGGTTGGAGTAACGTTTCCCCCGAAATTGTTGAAGGAACTGGACCACGTTATTATGGAGATGGGGTATCCAAACAGATCTAAAGCCATTCAGGACTCAGTGAAGTCTTTCGTCACTGAATACAAGTGGCTTAAAGAGGAATATGGGACAAAGGTAGGGGTGCTAGTCTTGGTCTACGACCACGAGGTCAGGAGACTGGAAGAGGTTTTGACAGATACACAACACGAATTTAGCGATGTGATCTATTCCTCAATGCATGTGCACTTAAGTAAACGTGACTGCCTAGAGGCAATCGCTGTTAAGGGGGAGGGCCCCCAGATTAGAAAGTTAGCTCAAGAACTAGCGGCGAAGAAAGGCGTTAGGCAGGTCAAGTTGACAATAGTCTCAGCCTAGGCTGTTCCTCGAGAAAATTGAGCGAGAGATTCAACTTACTACCTCTAGCATTTGTGTCGATCCACTTAGGCACAGCTTTCAGGTCGCCAACCTGCCAATCGCACTGAGCTTAATCAGTTTTTCACCAGCTTCCTGTATGCTGGCCAAACCTCTCGAGTTCCCAGCATGCTTCAAGGGCGTATTACCATCTATCTCAGCTTGTAATATCTTCTTGTCGTTAGGAACTACTTCGAGTAGCGAAAATCTGTTTTTGGCAACATATTCTTCAACCGATCTGCGTTCGTTTAGGCTTGCGATTTTGTTTCCGATGATGAAGATTTTCTTAATACCTGCTCCAAGTGCTAGGTCATGGATTTGCTTCGCGATCTCCATAGACTTCATGCTGGGATCTACGACGATAAGCATGACATCGACATGTTTCGCTGTCCCACGACCCATATGCTCTACTCCAGCTTCCATATCCATTACAACGATCTCATCCCGCTCAAGAAGTAGATGTTGGAGCAACGCTCTAACGACAGCATTCGCGGGGCAGGTGCATCCACTGTCCGGTGATTTGACCGTTCCCATCACAAGCAGGGCGACCCCGTTCGGTGCTTTGACGCAATAATCCCTAACTATGTCTTCGACAGCGAAAGAGAGACGGTATACCCCTTCAACTCCCGTGGAGGTTTTCCTTCTTATTAGCTCAATGTTTTGCGATATTGGAACAATTTTGCCAGCTTGATCTGCAGGTATGCCCAGCGTTAAGGCCAGATTTGGAGATGGATCGGCGTCAATCGCTAGAACTTTAAATCCTCTCTTAACAAAGAAATCGGCGAGAGTTGCCGCAACTACAGTCTTCCCCACTCCTCCTTTACCGGATACAGCTATCTTCATGAGGAATTCCCTTGGTTCCGAGTTGGCTTTCTCAGCAATAGTTCAGTGGGTGGCGTTTAGTCTTGCAGGCCTCTTAGGCCTAGATACTTTCCGAATTGAAATGTTACTTAGGCTTGCTTGGCGCAAGCATTAGTCTTTCTGAGGTCACGTCTACCTCAATGATCTTATGGCCCTTGAAGACCTTAGACCCTCCAAGGACATCTTTCAGAATCACTTCGCCCCCCTCAGCCTTGACATAGACCACGTCTTTGAATACGACTTCACTCCCTACGAGGACTTCAAACTCACACATTTCACTCAACTACATCCTAGAGGCTAGTCTTACTGATTACCCTCATGATTTCCCATTAGATAAGGCACTTCATAAGGGTATGTTTCAGCTTCTGAGATGAATTCTTGTTTGATTCGCTTGCGGTTTTTCTGACGAATTAGCAATTCGAGAAAGCTTAAATAATATCATAAAATCTCGGTAGTTTGCGCGCCGGGTGATGTGGCGATGTCGTCGAGAGAATTCAGGCATATCGTCAGAATTCGCGGAACTGACATAGATGGTTCGAAGAAGGTAGTGTACGGCCTCACGAAGATGAGGGGTATCGGAATCAGCATGGCCAGTGCGGTGGTTAAAGCAGCCGAGATAAAACCTGATTTGCGGGTAGGAAGCTTAACGGACTCTGAGATTGAAAAAATAGAAGACATTATTGACGATCCTGTGAAGCATGGTCTTCCGCCAAGGTTGTTAAACAGGCGGAAAGACCTTGAAAGCGGAAGAGACATTCACCTAGTCGGGCCGGACTTGGCTTTGAGAGTGAAAAGTGACATAGATTTCATGAAGGACATAAAATCGTGGAAAGGAGTAAGGCATTCACTTGGCCTAAAAGTAAGAGGGCAGAGAACGAAGACTACTGGAAGGTTAGGTAAGGCTGTTGGTGTGAAGAAGAAGCTAGTGCTGGCTGCTGCTAGAGCGGCGGCGAGAGAAGAAAGGAAGTGATACTATGGGCGACCCGAAAAAACAAAGGAAGAAATACGAAACTCCGAGGCACCCTTGGAGAAGAGGTCAAATAGAAGAAGAGTTGAAACTAATCGGCGAATATGGGCTGCGAAACAAAAGGGAACTGTGGCGATACAAGACAGCTTTATCCCAAGTCAGAGGGATTGCGCGTTCTCTTCTTGGAAAGGGTCTGGAAGAGCGGGCGAGATCTGAAAGGAGCTTGCTTGAGAAGCTTACTAGGCTAGGGGTCTTGCAAGAAGGAGCAACGTTAGATCATGTTTTGGACCTTGAGGTAAGAGATCTGCTCGAAAGAAGACTTCAAACAATCGTGTTTAGAACAGGTCTTGCAAAATCAATTTACCAAGCGAGGCAACTGATATCGCATGGGCACATAGCGATTGGAGACCAGATCGTTTCCATTCCAGGATATTCGGTTCTGAAAGCCGAGGAGCCATCCATGAAGTACGCATCTGAAAGCCCGTTGAGCGAGCCAAACCACCCAGTAAGGCAACATCCAAGCCTAGGGACAAAGCCGCCAACAATTGAGA
>CAZAQQ010000132.1:0-4902 GCA_964487485.1 uncultured Candidatus Bathyarchaeia archaeon
CGTACCGCTGACAACGGCCGTGCAGCAGGCTGCTAAAGAGATAGGTTCGGAGCTTTCCGGCTTCAGAGAGGAGATCGAGCACAGGCTGACAGAGAGGTTCAACGAACTGAGAGGCGAGAACGATCGGTCCATAAAACTGCTACGTGAAGCTGTGATCCAACAGGTCGAGTCTATGATCGGAGAGATCAAGACCTTGTCCGAGCAGGGCAAGTCAATTGCAGAAATTGAGTCTCGGATCAGGGAAGCAACCGGTACCCTGCAGACATACTTAGCTGCGATACGGCTGCCTGGAGTAAAGGGCGAAGAGGGCGAAATCAACGTTGTTCGAGACTTGCAGGACGCTTTCCTAGGGCAATCATCCATCAGGATAGAGCCCCTAGGTGGGGCGGATGCGACCGACGCCGTAGTCAAGTTCTGTTGCGAAGAGATTGAGATTGGCAGATGTTTGGTTGAGGTTAAGTCAAGGAAGACTTGGAGCAATGAATACCTCGACCAAGTTCGCATCGACATGAGGAGGTACAACGCGGCCTTTGCTGTGCTAGTTGTTGATAAACTGCCGAAAAGTGCAAAGGCCAGAGGCTTCCATGTTGATACTGAAGTGGGAATTGTAGTTACAACGCCGCCCCAGTTGGTTGTCGCCGCAGTGACGATGTTCTATGAGATCCACGCAGTTGGCTACACTCTACAAAAGCGCGCCATCAACTTGGAATCAATAGCAGCCGATAAGGACCTAGGTTACTACATTAGCGATAACATGAAGATTCTTGAAGATTGCAAGAAAATCTCAGATCTGATTGACGACGCTACAGGAAGAATAAAGGAGCACGTGGCCAACATCAGCTCAAGGCTGCAGGAGAACAACCGGAAGATAGCGCAGCTTCTTACCAAGTTTTCATCATCTTAGGAGGAGCGCCAAACGCCAAATATAGGGATCGAGCCCCGACCTATGACTAGAAATTATAATCCATACGCAAGAGGAAGGAGATTCGAGTATAGAACCAGAGACTATCTTAGGAAGCTGGGATGGTTCGTAGTTAGACAGCCGAGGTCGGCATTTCCTGATCTTATAGCTCTCAGAGATGGATCCATAATTCTAGTCGAATGTAAGGTCGATGGGTACTTGCCTTCGACTGAGCGTAGACATATCGTTCGGTTGGCGCGTAGACAAGTTGGAGGCAAGGCCGTTCTAGCTTTCAGAAGAGGACGAGACCTACTGTTGAGGGAGCTATCGCCGAAATCAGCCAATCACGACAAACCCTTTGGGCTTTCCGCAGAAGATCAGAGGTGAGCACAGTAGTAGTCAGAATCTCTGATGGTGAAAAGATTGGTTTACAGGCGCTTTGAAGTTGACCTTGAGCACCTCATGAGAGACATTGAGGACCATTATACTTATCCAATTGAGGAAGCCGCAATCACAGAGAACGTCGATAACTGTATTGATGAACGGTACAAAGAGGTTCACTTTAGTTTCCAAGAAGGAGTGCTAAGGATACTAATGCTTGGAGACGGGATGCCTGAACAGGTTTTCTGGAATACTCTGCCGAAAATAGCAGCTACAACCAAGATGGAAGCTGGCAAAACACTAGGGCGTTATGGCTGGGGTATGAAGATCTGTATGTCGCTATCGGAAGAAGTTTGGATTGAGACCAGACGCGAGAGCTTCCACGGAGCTCAATCTTGGAAGCTGATCGGTGGGGAACCATACTACAAGGAAGAAGAGCCGATGGAAAAAGGAATCAGCGGGGATTTCACTTTGATTAGCCTCAGGCTGAACCCGAAGTATCGCGACAAGTTTAGTTCCGAGATCGTAGAGCGGACGCTGCAGAGATTCTACCCTACACTCTTGCGAGGAGCCAAGGTCAAAAATCGCCACGGAGAAAAGAGGCTTCTCAAGATGGTTGTAAACTTAAAGCCAGTTTGCCCTCGTCCCGAGCCTGAGTATGAGAAAGGAAAACCGCTCAAGGCAAGGGTAGGGAGTGAAGAGGCAACCGGCCACCTGTACTTGGCCAAGAATGCGCCTCTGGAGGAAGAAAGAGGAATCTGTGTAATTGTTCACGGCAGGGCGATTCTGAAACAAGAGTTCTTTGGGGTCTACTGCGAGAAAAGCGACCGAATAACGGGTTACGTGCACGCGGATTTCCTAGTTGAAGAGCTTGCCGGCGACAAGACAAGCGTGAAAAAGGCTACTGGTCGATGGAGGTGGCTAAGCGACAAGATTGGCAAGCAACTCGCAGATTTTGCAAAGGAGATAGGGGCCATGCCAGAGGAGAAGCTTGATGAGGATCTTATAAAGCGCATTCACAGGGACCTTAACGAGCTGGTAAGGCATTTTCCTGAGTTACACGATATGCTAAAGACCACGCGTGAAATACTTATAGAAAAGCGCCGTGGAAGTGTGCCCACTAAGCTGGGCCTCGGGTCCCAACTGACTCGGGGTTTAGAGCGAGGATTGGGACAGGGAAAAGGTGTACCAGTCTGGCCAGGACAAGAATCCGAAAAGGCCCCAACCGGTGAACTTGGAGAGAAAGATGCGCTTCAGAGAAGAAGAAAGGTGAAGGGGGGAGTCTACATCACCTTCAAACCCTTCACCGATGTCAAAAGGGAGTCATGGTTCTCACCAGAAGGTGTTGTAGTAATCAACACGGCGTTTCCCACTTTCATAAGGGCCAAGCATTTGGGAAGAAATACAGAGCTCTATCACAATGAGAGATGTGCCATTGAAGCCATATTCAATTACGCTGCCGAGATAGGGGCAATAAAGCCAAAAGAAGCGGAGAACTATCGGATTGAGGTTCTCTCCAAATGGGGACAGATGTAAGTGGCATTCCTCGTAAGGATGATGAGGGTAACCGATCCGAAAGGCGAGAAACTGACATGTCCGGTAGTTCCGATTGGCTATGACAGTGGAGAGGTTTCTCTTCCAAGTAACATGTCAATCGACCAGCTCGTGTCGGAAATAGACGGGAAATATGAGACTCTCGTCCGAAGAGTTCAGGCGGAGGGGATAAGAACCTTGCCCGAAGCTGTGAACACCTTCCTCGAGCATATCTCGCAAGATGCCATTGTTGGAGGACTATTGGAGGTCCTCACGGAAGATCTCCGATCAGACTCAAAAACGATTTGGAAGAGTCTAACCAAGGCCCCTCGGGTCCAACAACTCATCGAATATGTGAAAAAAGAATTCAGGAAAGTCAAAAAAGATGATCCGATAAAATATGCGGAGGGCGCATGCCAACTCGTGGAGCTTTTTGGATCTAACACGGCTCACGCTTTGCTGAGAACGCGCGGAGTGAAAATAGGCCACTCGACGTTATCGTGCCTTTGTCGAGTTGCCGTTGAAAGTCCCAGGACAAAAGAACTAATTCGGCAAGGGAAGCTAAAGCTTACGGTAGCATTTGAACTAAAGGGCGCTGGCGAAGAACGTGAGCGGATTGCGGAGAAAATAGCATCGAAAAGCTTCACGGATGCGAGAAAATGTCTTAGAAAGCTGGCTAAGTCCTAGCTTTTCCAAAATATCTCGTAGACGCTTAATGTGTCCGTAGTTGAAGATTTTCTTTTTGCCAGCCTGTTCAGCGACCCTCAACGCAGCCATGGTTCTTTCTTGCAACTTCCGGTGGAGTCGTGGACCGGGGTTGGGCTTCTGCGAGTTTGCGATAATGCCACCGTGAAGTTGCACCGGCCTGGCAAATACTCGTTCTAGGACTCGATCATAAAGCAGCTAGAACATAGCTATAGAAGTTTGGGCTAACATCCATGCTTCAAGTGCTGGATGGTGGGGACTGAGATCCACAAGAAACTTGAACAGTTTCGGATGCGTCCTTTCCAACCTCTATAGTGAGACGGTCCATTCAACGGGCAGCACCAGCAACCGATTCTGAGTTTGTTGATCAATGGCTGAAGCCTTTGTCTCCGGCCGGCCCTCACGAAGAGGAAGACTAGATCCCCAGCACGGCCGACATCGAGGTTGCAGCTGAAGTCGATAAGGTAGCGAAGCCTCTCGGCGAGAACCAAGTCAGCTACGTCCTCAAGATACTTCTGAGACATGCACTGGACGCCTGTCTGAGAGAAATAGATGTCCCCAGGCAGAGCATGGGGGCTTTCTTCACCCATACCCCGAAGTAACTCACACTTGGAATCATTATGTGAGTTACAATTAAGCCCCAATTGGTCCCGAAACCTACAGACCAATCGTTAAAAGCTGATCACACAAATAGTTATCGAGGAGCCCTCGGGCGCGATGTGCATGTTATCAAAGAAACAAATCAAGGTTCTTAACCTTTATCAAGCGGGAGCCACATTCGGAGAAATGAGGAAGCACGGACTAAGCAGAAGCACAGCTCATGATGCATACAGAAGAGCCCAGCGCAATCTAGAAAAGATCATGAGGACGATCGAATACGTCGTAGATCAAGGGTTGCTTTCGAAGACTCAAGTGAGACGCCTCCGAGGAATTCTGCAAGAGCTATAAGATAGTGGTTCGTCCAGGTGTACCTGGATAATGTTGTCGTGTTATCAAACGGAGCAGATGGTTGTCTCTAGAAGACAAAGACTCCAACCACTGATTAGCAAGCTGAGAATTGCGGCCATAGAGAACGGCGTTAAAGAGACAAATGAGGAAATGTTCCGTAAGCATAGAGTGAGGCAGGCATCAGATATATTGAAGGCTGCTAACCGCCTGTTCCAAGGCAGGCTGGCAATTGCATTCAGCGGTGGCAAAGACAGCTTAGTGGCAGTTCATCTAGCCATGAAGACAAATCCCGAATTCCCAATCATCTTTTCAAACACGACGGTTGAATTTCCCGAGACGCTGTTGTACGTTAAGGAGCTTGCAAGCAGCTGGGATATACATCTGAATATAGCGGCCCCCAAGATAGGGTTCTTTCGTATGGTTGCAGAGAGAGG
>CAZAQQ010000133.1:0-4807 GCA_964487485.1 uncultured Candidatus Bathyarchaeia archaeon
TTTCGCTCATAGCAGCCGCACCTATGTAGGCGTCAACCGCTGCAATCCCCTTGTAAGCGGGCACATCGTTAAGCCAGCACCGGAACATCTTGATTGGTGGGTCTGAATGCCCAAAATTGAGAAAAGCCCCTGAACTACACATAGCGCCAAATGTCCCAGTCGTCACAACATCCACTTCTTTCATAGCCGCGCTTATTCCATGAGATCCCACATAGCTAACAAACTCCTCAGCAGTCAACACGACTGCGGCGCCCTTTTTGATTTTCGCATTTATCTCCTCATAGGTCCTTAGGGACTCAACTCCAACATGCTCCGCCATCGATCGATCATCTTTCCATAAATCTATGGCTTCTAATTGGTAGCTACGGCTCCTTAAGGGTGTTTTTTCTTAGGCGCCATTCTCGGGCTGTCTGAACGACTTATATTACTCTCGATCATATTCCCTCTCTATGAAAGAGGGGATACAAGTAGCGCCCGATCCACACGATCGGCCCGCGGATTCGAAAGAATCAGAAGGACTGTCGTAATGCGATGTATTTTTGATTAGTTGCTTCGTGAAGGTGCTTTGGAACCAATGAGTTTTCATACACATTTAGAATGCACCAAATGTGGAAACCAAGTCAAGGGTTTTGGTTACACCTGTCCTAAATGCGGCGCTAGCTTGGAAGCCCGGTACAATCTCGAGGCTGCTAAAGCTGTGCTGAGCAGGAATTCTTTGGAATCTAGGAAGATTAGAAGTATGTGGAGATACGCAGAGCTCCTCCCACCGAGGCCTGAGAACATAGTAAGTCTGGGGGAGGGCTCTACTCCTCTCATAAGATCCAAGAGACTTGGAAACTCTTTGGGTTTAGATTCCCTCATGCTAAAATTGGAATATTCTTCACCCACCGGATCCTTCAAAGACCGAGGGTCCTCAGCGATGATTTCCATGGCAAGTCAACTGGGCGTGAACACAGTTTTCTTGGACTCCTCTGGGAATGCAGCCTCCTCAGTATCTGCGTATTCGGCGAAACTTGGAACTAATTGCTTTGTCTTCGTTCCAGAATATACGAGTGAGGGAAAAGTAATTCAATCTTTGGCTTACGGGTCGAAGGTGCTGAAGATTAAGGGCAATAGGAAGGATGCGTATAACGCGGCTGAATACGTTAGGAGGAAATTCGGATGGTACTACTGCGGGTTCCAAACAAACCCGTATTCCATAGAGGGATCTAAGACCATTGCCTTTGAAGTTTTGGAGCAATTGGACTGGGCAGTTCCAGATTGGGTAGTTTTCCCTGTTGGAACTGGAAGTGCGATGCTAGGGTTCTTCAAAGGGATGCAGGAACTGAAAGCATTGGGCATTGTTGACCAGCAGGCCGCCTTAGCATGCGTGCAGCCTGAGGGCTGTTGCCCCATATCCAATGGCCTCAAGCGGAATTCCAGCGAAATCATTCCGGTCAACCAGCCGAAAACGGTTGCTGAAGGTTTGATGATAGGCCTTCCGATTAACGGCTTGAGGGTGATCGACGCGGTGAGAGCCACCGAGGGTGTTGGAGAAATTGTTTCTGACCCGGAAATCCTACGGGCTGGCGCTGAGCTTGCGAGTTTAGAAGGCATATTCGTAGAGCCCTCTGCCGCCGCGTCTTCAGCCGGCGTCAAGAAGTTGGTTAATGGCGGAATCATAGAGAGAGGAGATACAGTAGTTTGCATATTGACAGGCAGCGGCCTAAAAACCCAAGAGTCTTACAGACCGTCCGTAAAAGATATCCCATCAATCTACCCGCGTGAAGAAGAGTTAGAGGCTACGGTTTTGGGTTTGCTCGAAATGGGAAAATGATAGTGCTCGCAAGAGACGAGTTGTACGATCATCTCCTAAAACAAAGCGTCTGAATTCTCGATCGGGCGAAGATGCCTATAGAGCGAAGATGGTTGGACCTACGTCAAGATCTTGGCAGAATAGACATGGAACAAAAAAAGGTTGGGGGGAGGTGCTACTCGGGCGGTATCTCAGAGAGCAAAGTCTTCAGGTCGACGCCCATCTTCTTGTTCTTGTAGGAGTAGTATAGGAAGAGGGCTAGTCCAATCCCTAGAATGAGACATGATATTGAAATGTCCAAGGGCGCCATGACTCTTGCGTTTTGAGCGAAGAAATATACGCCGAAAGCGAAGCCGAAGATGCCGCACACTGCGGGAAGCGGTACTCCTGCGACCTTGGTCTTGATGCTTTCATAGATTTCCGGTCTGACGACTGGAAGCAGTGCCAGAGCGAGTCCTGTGAACATGTAGCCTAGGAGGTACATGAAGGTCGCGTTGATTCCACCTGCTAGTGTTCTCAGTGGACCGAGCACTGGTGACGATATGATTATGCCTATGATTCCACCGATAACCATGAACGCGATCGCCCATGTTGGCGTGTGGAACCTTTCGCTGACATTGGCGAATCTCTCTGGGAAGAACCTGTCAAAGGCGAGAGAGAACACTCGCCTCGTCTCCATCATCAGCGCTGCCGGTTGCACATGGTATAGGCTGAAAGCGCCTGCTGTCGCTACTAGGAGTGCGAGAAAAAGGTTTCCTCCGGAGAAGATAACGCCGAACATCGGTAGCACCGGTTCGATCTTGGGTGTAATTACGAACTTGTCCCTCGCCCTATAGTATGCCCAGTTATATTGTGAAATGAAGTCGCCACCTGCAAAGAATGCTGACGCTGCCAAGCCTATGTATATAACGGCCGTGATAAGTGTGCCGGAGATTATTCCGATCAACATGTTTCTCCTCGGATTCTTTATCTCACCGGACCATTGGGCGGGATTGTGGAACCCGGAGTAGGCGAACAACGCTGCTCCTGCGACGGCTGTTATCGTAGCATCGAAGTTGGGAGCCGCTGTTTTCCAACCACTGGCCTCGGCGATTGTCACAATCTCTTTGTAGGAACCTGCACCCCAAACAGCATCCCACGCCCTGCTGAAGGAAGCTGGGGCAAAAGGATTGGCGAGATTCAGTAGGATACAAATGATGCCGCCAACGAGAGGGATGAACCATATCACTGCCGTGTAGGCTTTGAACACAGTCCCTCCGATTGTCAAGAAGAACCAGACAGTCAAGAGGAGAAGTATCGCTCCTGCGAGGGTTATCGATGGGTCGGGTGGTGCTGAGAGGAATGTGCCAAAGTCAGCCAAGGCTACGTTGCCTGAGCCCTTTCCGAGGATTCTGAGGGCGACACCCCACAGCGCTACATCTGTTACTAGCAGGAATCCTATTGAGAACCATCTACCGAGAAAGTTTCCAAGGGTCACGACGTAACCCAGTGCAGGGCTGATGGTTCTTGAGATGAAAACGTAGTCTCCACCTGCCCTTGGCATGCAGGACGCAAGCCAAGCATATGAGATTGCGAAGAAGAAAGCTGGGATCAGCCCTATTACGAACGCCATAGTTGGATCCGAGCCTGGATAGGTGTAGGGCATCCTTATCGATAGTCCCCAGATTCCAGCGCCTATCATGTTGTTCATAGCCATCATAAGTGCCATGAAAGGACCGTACTCTCTAACAAGCCCAGTAGCCTCTCGAACAAAGAGGCTGCGAGACATTTTCTTGCCTCCGAAAAACTGTTGTATGGTGCTCTTCAATAAAAAGCTTGTTTCCGGGAGTCTGCTGGACGATAGGAGACTCTAGCTGGCGACTCGCCAGTGACCCTGAACCTTCTCTCCGCTTAGGAAGACTAGGTAGCCGCGCAACACGCCCTCGGCGTACTCAGATCCAGGGTTAACACAAAGTGTCCGCCCAAACCTTCTGAAACCAGCCGATTCATGTATATGTCCGTGTAGCCCTAGCAGAGGCTTGTACTTTTCTATCATGCGCCTCACAGCCTTACTACCCATGGATCCGAGTTCTACCCCTCCAATTCCTACTTTCACCGAGAAGTCTTTTGTTAGCATTGGGGCGATGTCCAGCCCGGAGTTATATGGAGGGGCGTGAAAGTTACAAATGAGCTTACTGTAGTTCTGAGTTTTGACCATCAATTCTTCTAGTATGGGCTCGAGTTCTTCATCCGGCGCTTCTCTAGTGGTCTTCCAAGGAGTTGGGTTAACCCAACCACAGGTGACCATCTCATATCCATCAGGAAGATGAACGAGTTTCCTTTCACATGCAACCACTGAATCACTCTTTTCAAGAATCTCATCAACAATCAAACGGTCATCGTTGCCGGGAGAAACGTAGAGCTGAGATCTGCCTTTGAATCGAGTTGAGGCGAGGTCCACCCATTCTTGCATTCGCTGTGCCATAAGTCGGTTGAAGAGATCTGTTTGGGCCTGCTCGTCTTTGCTCAGCTGCTGGAATTCCTCCTTCTCACAGGGGTATGGATAGTAGCCGGCGTTCGCTACTTTCAAAACTTCGTCTCCTAGCTTCGTTGCCTTAAACCTGATATCTCTACCGAAGAGTGCATAAGAAAATTCGTTGCCGTCCTTAACCATTGGAACAACCATCTTCCCAGTCAAGTCTCCACCTAGAATCGCTATGTCAACCTTGAAATGGTCGATCACTCTAAGAAATTTCTTCCAGCAGATATCGCTGCCGTGAACATCAGAAGCAAAGAAAAGTTTCAGCATTTTGCTCTGCGCCCTCTGTCGTTAGTAAGGATTCGTCGACTAGTTATAGCTTGTGAATCTAATTAGTAAGTTGCCAGATCAATATTCAAATAGATTAGCTGTTCACAAGCGAATTCTGCAGCACTCCCTTGTATGCTACCTAGTTACTTTCGGGTATGGGTGAAGAAAGGGGGCTGTTACATCTGGGACTGATGTTCTCTCTGGGAGTATGTTACCCAGTTGAT
>CAZAQQ010000134.1:0-4769 GCA_964487485.1 uncultured Candidatus Bathyarchaeia archaeon
ATAATTATGAGGAAAAAAGACATGTAGATAACTCCGGGAAAAACCACGACTTTTACGACCAGATCTAGGAACTGTCGACTAAATATGAAAGCCCACAATAAACTCCAAAGTTGCTCAAACGTCAAGGGCATTTCTGATACGCTCCTACCTATCTATGTCAAGAGGTATGAGATCTAGGCTCATGTAGATCACCGGAACGTCAGCCATGGACACATTCTTGATCAAAAGGGGGAGCGCAGACATGTTCCTAAACGACGGGGCGCTTATCTTCAGTCGATACGGCCTATCAGTTCCATCGCCTACCACGTAGTAGCCAATCTCCCCCCTAGCTGATTCAACTCTGCTATAGGCTTCGCCCCTAGGCGCCATCTGCGGGCCCTTCTTCCTAAACGAACCGCTGGGAATTTTTTCAAGAGCTTGCCTTATTATGCGGGCGCTCTGCTCCATCTCGTGGAACCTGACCAGCGATCGGACATAGGAATCGCCCTGCTCCCCAGAAGCAATGTCAAAGTCAAGTTGATCATAAACGGCGTAGGGCTCGTCCTTCCGAACGTCTGCTCTTACCCCAGACGCTCTCAAGTTTGGTCCTACAATACCCAGCTTAACCGCGTCAGCTCGCTTTAGCACCCCCACATCCACAGTTCTTATTTCAAAAGTGCGATTTCGAAACAACATCGAGTAGTAATCTTTCATTCTCTCCTCGAAGTAGTCAAGCGTTTTCAGCGTCCGTTCCTTGAAGCCTTCTGATAAATCATAGAGGACTCCACCCGGCACGAAAGAGGAATACGTTATTCTAGCACCACTGTACATTTCAAGCAGATCTAGGAAGAGCTCCCTATCATTCATTGTCCACATGAGCATGGTTTCAAGCCCCGCTGACATGGACATCAAGCACATCCAATAGAGGTGGCTTGCGATTCTATTCATTTCAGCCGTGATTACCCTTATGAACTTGCCACGTTCGGGCACTTGAAGGCCCACAAGCTCTTCAACAGCTTCAACATATCCAAGAACGGTGCCCATCGCATCGCAGTAGCAGTTGACTCTTTCCACGTTCGGGATATTCTGAACATATGTTCGGCGTTCAGCCAGCTTCTCTATGCCTCTGTGGGTATAGCCTACGTCAGGCTCCATTCCAACAACAATATCTCCATCGACGTCCAAGAGAAACCTGAGGTGGCCGCTTGCTGGATGTTGTGGGCCCCAGCTTATTCGCATCACAGACAATTGGTCACACCTACTCGAACTTTGTCCGCAGCAAGAAGTCCCTTCTTAAGGGAGGGTTTGCATTCCAGTCCTCTGGAAGCAATAACAACGCAGGATTTGGGTGGCCTTCAAAATTGATGCCGAACATTTCATGCGTTTCGCGTTCATGGAAGTTTGCACCCTCCCAGACTTGGGTCAGAGAGGGTAGCGTTGGCTGATCCCTTGAAACAGACGTCCTCATAGCAACCAAGAGTTTCCTTGAAGTCGACCAAACGTGGTAAATCACTTCAAATTCTTTTTTGGCCAGATAATCCACTCCGGACACGGAAGCCATATGATCGAAGTCTAGCCTATCCCGGAGGTGAAAAGCAACGTCGACAGTTCGATCCTTGCTGACCTTGAAAGTTACACGGCCTCTGCGCTGAACACTCGCTTCAGTGATTGCCTCGCCAAATCTTGTCTTGAGGTCTTGAAGAA
Source organism: uncultured Candidatus Bathyarchaeia archaeon (assembly GCA_964487485.1). Classification (GTDB taxonomy): domain Archaea; phylum Thermoproteota; class Bathyarchaeia; order 40CM-2-53-6; family CAZAQQ01; genus CAZAQQ01. The sequence goes on from CAZAQQ010000134.1 coordinate 1,684, forward strand.
CTTCCGAATCTATGTTAGATGAAGCCATTACAACTTCTCCTTCATAATCTTATCTTGAAGCATTTGAAGGCCTTGGATAAATGCTTCAGGTCTGGGAGGGCATCCGGGAACATATACGTCGACTGGAAGGATTTTGCCAACTCCTTGAACAACGTTGTAGGAATCCCACCATAAGCCGCCGGATATGGCGCAGTGACCCATCACGATTACGTATTTCGGGTCAGGCATCTGATCGTATATCAGCTTCACTCTTTTCGCCATCTTATTAGTGACAAAGCCTAGCACGAGCAGCAAGTCGCATTGCCTAAGCGAGGGAAAGGGAAGAGTTCCAAACCTCTCCCAATCAAACCTAGCGCATGATGAGGCCATAAGTTCATTTGGGCAGCATCCAGTGCAAAGATGCACTGACCAAAGCGACCAAGCTCGACCCCAACTAATCATACTCTTAATGGGTTCAATGCGGAAAAATGGCTTAATCATCTCAAGCGACAAACCTATCGCCCTCTGCTAGATCTGAGCGACAAAGATGCGCTCATCAATGCTATTGAAACTATTACCAGTGATACTAACGCCAGTCTGGAGGGACCTAGGGGCAACGCGGTTATCACTGGAGCCGCGAGTAGTAGGAACACAGCTAGAGCGCCGAACATGGCGTAGATCATGGCGTACGGGTAGTATTGGATGTCAAAACGCATATGCGCTTTTCCTGTGGCAACCTGTCCGCACTCAAAGGTCGAGCGCTTAACAGGGTCGGGGGCGTACTCCCCCATCACTTTTCCCGCAAACACTAAGGCCATGGGAAAAATCACCATCACAGCAGTGAAAACCAATAGGCTCAGGAGGTTATACGTCTCCATACTCAGCATATTTTTCACATCTCTTCCAGAGTAATAATTGTTTTATTATAAGGCTTTTCCATCTGCATTTTCAAACTTTGATGCGAGTTGTGTTTGATGTATATTGCTTTTTCAAGAATTGCTTGTTGCGACCTCGATGAATCAATGCGAAGATTTTATATCTAAAGAGCATTTGAACGTAACGCAAACCTTGGGCAAAGCCTTATGCGGGAATGATCCATGTTCACGCCCCTTGAAGTTATCATTGCCATTGTCACAATACTTTTCGCTTGGCTGGCTGTTGAACTGAAGAATCTTTTGCAGGCAATAGTGTCTTTCCTCGCCATGAGCATACTACTTGCCGTAATCTTCTACCTTGCAGGTGCCCCCTACGCTGCGTTCTTTCAGCTAGTGATCTATGCAGGCGCAATTGTCGTCCTTTTGCTGGTAGCCCTGAACACTGTCAAGAAATGGTGAAATAGAGTGAAACCCTATGTCGAGAAAATAGTGGGAATAGTAGTCGTCGCTTCGTTCGCTCTTGTTTTCGCAAGCTTTGTTAGGTCATATGTGCCCGCTCAGCCTGTCGGGTTGCCTATGCCCCCGGAGCCTCTCCCATTTTGGTTTTGGACATATAGAGGCTTCGACATCCTATTTCTTTGTCTTGCAATATTCGCTGCCATGTTGGGTGCAAGCGCCTTGTTTAGGCCTGAGAAGGGAGAGGTTGCTGGTGAAAAAGCCTTGGTCGTAGGGCCAGAGGTGCTTGAGGAGGAAATAGAGGAGTAGGTGTTCATCTTGTCTTCGAGTTTATACATGATGACGGCTGCAGTTCTTTTCGTTATAGGCATTTACTGCCTCGCAGTTAAGAGAAACATGCTAAAGATTGTCATTGGAATGGAAATTGTTACTTCAGCTGTTCATTTGAATTTCATAGCTCTGGGTGCGGTAGTCCCAGCCATTTCGGCCGTCAACCCCTTTGCGCAAACAGTAGTCATAGTATCTACTGCGATCGGGGCGTTGGTAGCGACAGTTGCCCTTATGCTCATAATGAATGCGTATAAACACTACGGAAGCCTCGACGTTAAGAGGCTGAGTAGATTGAGGTGGTGAAAATGGAGATTTCACCCGTCCTATTGCCGATCGCTATTCTTGTCACTGCGGCAGTTCTCATTCCTATTGTGGATCTTCTTGGTAGAGCTGCAAGATTCGGGAAGGCCAAGGACTTGTTTTCAACCGCTGCTTTCGCATTTGCCTTCTACGCTATTTTCAAACTTTATGAAGAGACTAGTACTGCTAAAGCCCACGTAGTCAAATACAGCCTTGAACCGTACGGTCCACCTTTCGGAGTGACATTCGTAGTGGACTACCTAAGCGTTTTCATGGCTTTCGCCTTTTGCGGGTTGGGGTTCTTGGTTGCTGTCTATTCACTTAGATACATGGAATCTGACACTGGGCTTGACAAGTACTACGCACTTCTACTTACATTAGTTGCTGGCATGATTGGTGTTGCCTTTGCCGGCGACTTCTTCAACCTCTTCGTGTTTTGGGAAGCCATGTGCCTATCATCTTATACGCTTGTTGCATTTCGTAAGCATCGTTGGGAACCAGTGGAAGCAGGATTCAAATACCTAGTCATGAGCACATTTGGATCCCTGCTAGTGCTTTATGCGATGTCTTTTCTATACGGCTTGGCTGGCACACTGAACTTCGCTTATCTTGCGGAAAGGATTGGTGCGGCGCGAGTTAACCCAGTCGTTTCATACTTTACGATTGGAGCCATAATACTTGGTTTCGGCGTAACCGCCTCTATGGTTCCTCTCCACACGTGGCTGCCGGATGCGCACCCTGCCGCACCAAGTGGGATAAGCGCAATGCTGTCTGGTGTGGTTATCAAGGCAGGTGTTTATGCTATGTACCGAAGTCTCTTCACACTGTTCAGTCCAATTTTCTATGACTTTGGAACAGTTCTAATCATATTCGGCGTTCTCACGATGACGGTTGCCAATTTCGTAGCTCTGTTGCAAAGGGACATAAAGAGACTTCTAGCATATTCAAGCATTGTTAATATAGGCTACATACTAACGGGTGCTGGGATAGGCGCCTACGTGCTATCCCACTACTATTCTTCCAAGCCGGCTTTGGCACTTAGCATAGCTGCCTTGGCGCTCATGGGATCGTTTTTCCATGTTCTGAATCATGCGATAGGTAAGGGGCTCTTGTTCCTTTGCTCAGGCTGTTTCATCCATGAGGGTA
>CAZAQQ010000135.1:0-2147 GCA_964487485.1 uncultured Candidatus Bathyarchaeia archaeon
GTTAGCGTTATGGTTGTGGTAACTGTGCTTGTAGTCATGCTTCCGATAAGGTAACTCATAGGTACTGGTAAGGTTATTGTGGTTGAAGTTGTGCTTGTAAATCTCAATGTCTCCGTTTTTAGAATCGTAAGAGTTTTGGTGACTGTGTTTGTCACGAAGTCTGTTTCTTCCGGCCTTTTCGCAATGCTTGGAAATAATGCACCCGTAAAGGCTATGCAGACCAATGTTATCAGCAGAATAGTGGACAGAGGTCTTTGCATGTTTGTAGCCTCCGGGCTCGCTCAGTAGTGTGTGGAGGCTGTATTTAAGTGTTTCTAAGTGGCACAGGAACGCAGAGTGGTTTGGTATTACAAAGAAACATTAAAATACAAATCGAACAGCCAGTATCGTAAGCGCACAGTAGGCTTAGTTGACCAAAGGAAGTTGAAGGCCAAGGACAGCACCCAAACAATTCTGGAGTTGCTTGAAAAGATCAACCAAAATTTGGAAGCTCTGACTGAAAGACTTGACAAAGTGATTGAGCTCCATGGAACTTCAGTCCAACAGCTAGAGCCGGAAAAAGAAAACGTTTCTTATGAAGGGCTGCCCTTGGACGTAGCAACCTTGTTGTCCCTACCGGATCATTTGAGAAAAACCGCTTTGACAATTTGCAAACTAGGTCAAGCAACAGCGGAAAAAGTGGCATCGGAAACAGGTCGTGTAAGAGCTGCTGAAAGCGACTGCCTCAATCAACTGGTGACAATGGGCCACCTTAGAAAGAAAAGAATCGGCCGAGATGTATACTTCTACATAGAGAAATAGGTGAGGTCACAAATGAGAAAGTCATTAGCAATTCATTCCTATAAAGGAGGAACCGGCAAAACCCTAATCGCATCGAACCTCGCAATCATATTTGCTAAACAAGGATTCAACGTATGCTTACTCGACTATGACTTTAGGGCGCCGAGTCTCCAGGTATTGTTCAGATCAAATCCAAAACGTTGGCTGAACAACTTTCTCGAGGAAGATTGCGACATAAGAGAAACTCTTGTGGATCTAACTGCGAAATATGACACAAAAGGAAAATTGTTTGTGGGATTCGCGAATCCATCCTCGGAAGCGATGAGGGAGATGATGACGAAAGACAGAAAGTGGGAGATGGGCGCTCTCCATAAAACCCTGTCATCGAAGAAGGTGATGTACGAAGACTTTAAGGTGAACTACCTAATCTTCGATACAAGCCCCGGTCTGCACTATTCATCGATCAACGCACTGGCGAGTTCAGACCTTATCGCCCTAGTAATGAAAATGGATGAATTTGATGTCGAAGGCACCAAGGAGCTAATTCGCGGAATCTACGACGTATTAGGCCGGAAGACTGGCATCCTCTTGAACAGAGTGCCAGTCGAATTGATTTCCTCAAAAAACGAAGAGTCCCACTTAGCGAAACAAATCGAAGACACTTTTAAACTTCCTATTCTAGGGATCATCGGATGCTACTGCGATCTTCTACTTTTCGGCAGCAAATCTATTTACGCTCAAGAGAGACCGGATCATCAATTTGTTCATATATTGGTGCAAGTTGCGAAAAAATTGGAGCGGCTCCAATAGAGTTCATCTTTTCCCCAAGTCCCTTCTCCCAGATCTTTTCTCCAATTGCCTCTTAAGCTGTTGATAGGTTCTTTCATCAATCTTTCCCGTAGCCCTATCCCTTTCCAGTTCAGCTAGGGCTCGAGCAGTAGCCAAGTACTCCCTGTCAAGGCCCGGCCTGGCTCCTCTTCGCATCAAAAGCGGCACCTTCTCCTGCATCGCCTTCCTAACCCTTGACACTACGAAAATTGCTGATGTTGCCAAAACAGAGACGATTGTTATCGTTGAAGCGATAAGGTAAAGCGCCTGGCCTTTAGGCGCAACGGTAAGGATGATAGGTGTAGAGTGAACGTTCCCGCCACCAGATCCAATCACCGTTACGTTATATGATCCGACGGGCGTGGAAAACGAAATGTTGAGGGTCAGGGTCACGGAGGCAGGTGGCTTCACTGGGTTACGGTCAAAGGAAACGTTGGATCCCTTAGGCAAGCCAAGCATATTAAGGGAAATGGGTTCATTAAAAACATTCGACGGCATCAATGCAATAGTGCAAATTGCTGTTTGCCCCTGCTCAACTA
>CAZAQQ010000135.1:2247-4738 GCA_964487485.1 uncultured Candidatus Bathyarchaeia archaeon
CCAATAGCGGTGCGGTAAAAGTCAACGACCGTGCCTCTGATTACTAGGGCATCCTCAAGGTCAACTCTTTCCCTGCCAACCGAGATTGTAGTGTACAAAGCAGTTTCTTGGGAGCTAACGGGGGGTGTGTACACAGAAAGCCATACTAAACTGAGAATCACAATCGTGAGGGTTGCTTTCACGCTTGACCATTCCCCGTTAGGACCCTCTATGCAACAGGGAGTTTCACAGTCGCTCCTATTTGGCTTTCCTATTTTCTCTATGCTAGCTGAATTCCAAGCAAGTGATGCGGGTTTCAAGTAACGAACCTTTGTTAGTAGAGCTGTGACGTTCAGAACCTATCTAGGAGAAACTAACGGGTGACATGATAAGGTTTGAGGATTTCTATTCCAAATCCGAGCACTTTACCAGAAGCTCACTACATATTTCCAAGAGCGCTCATTGACAGTCCAAATCACGCCAGCCTTTGGCCTTTCATGGGCGGTTAAGGCCTTGGCGGTATATCCTATTCCCGTCAAACCTCCATAGGTTAAAGTTAGGTTTTCTTCAGTTCCATCTTTGAACGTTACCTTGTATAAGTAAGTGCTCGGTAGATCCAGCACTCCCTTAGGCGGGGGGATATATCCTACATAGACGAACTTAACCTCCCGAAACATAATTGCCTCCCCGATTTTGGGTTCTGTTGTGGTAAAAGTCCAGAAAAGCTGTCCATCGACAATTTGTATTTGAGTAGCCAACTGAGAGTACAGGCCTACCGAAGCGGCGGCAATAACTACTATCACGACAGCGATCTTAATTTTCCTTTGCACTTGTAGCACCTTTAGAGCTAATCGCGCCACTACTAGAAGGGAAAAGATCCATTTAATACTACGCCTCAATGATTTCCTAGAGATTCTAGATTAGGTGATGCCTAGATAGATTCGCTCAGCGCGGTGAAGATATACTGTGAAGAAGATCGAAGTGGAAGCTGAAAGCGCCCTTAGGCTGGGCCCACCCACGTCTGTCGTTCTAGCAACCTGTATTTCACTGGATGGGAAGCCTAACGTTATTACATTGGGTATGTATATGCCCGTTTCAATACGGCCTCCATTAGTGGCTATCGGCGTAGCACCGAAGAGATATTCGCATGCATTAATCAGAGAGACAGGTGAATTCGCCATTAACGTTCCGGGCAAGGACCTAGTCCGAGCCGTGGAGATTTGCGGCACACTTTCGGGAAAAGAACATGACAAGTTTAGTGAGGCGAAGCTTACGCCCATTCCCGGAAAATACGTGAAGCCTCCGCTAATAAAGGAATGCGTAGCTCACATGGAGTGTCAAGTAGTCGAAGAGCATGTCGTAGGCGACAGGACTCTTTTCATTGGCGAAGTTTTGGTAGGGCATGTGGATGAGCATTTGTTCGACAAGACATTGGATCTTGAAAAGGCTCCTACGATTCTACATAAAGCTGGGGAATTCTTTTGGCCTATGAGGATAGAATAGGGGAAGGGATGCGAACGGTCGTCCACTCTAGAAGGCTGAAGTAAGTCTACGTCTTACGTTCAGAGGCCAGTACACCTGACTTTGCGAAATTGGTTCTAGGCAAATCGTGGAATACTATGATGACCGATTCTTCTTGAACTTCCAGTATCTGTATCATGTCATCTGTTATGGCCCTCGACAATCGACTTTTCTGCTCAGCTGTTCTTCCCTCGAACAATTCAATCGTGACTACGGGCACTCAAAAGCACCTCCGCACACGTTGCAGACGCCTATACTAGTCGCCATGTTATCCATATATAGGCTTCTTCAGGAAACATCCCTACGTAAATTTTTGCGACATGACCCTTTGGCGCTCTGAGCAAAGCGGCGCTATTGTTATATGGGTCTAGTGCGGAAGGACGATTATGTGCGCAGCGTTGAACTCATCCCGTAACTTGGCTGAGATCTTTAGAGCTCATGGTAGAGCGATTTGGGTCGCCGCACTTTTGTTCACGCTAGGCATATGTCTAGGCGGATTGACGCCAGTCACCCAAGTCTCAGGGGATCCGGTTCTTTCGTCGCTTTTTCGTGAGCTTGAACAGTTGGCTCAACACTACCGTCCCTACTCGCTCTTTACTATTGGTTTTCTTTTTTTAAAAAATACCTTGACAATTGTTCTATGCCTGGTTTTTGGTTTCATGCTAGGTGTTCCACCGGCGCTGACATTGGTTCTCAACGGATGGTTCATCGGCTTCTTTTCCAAAATCCTAGTTCAGCGAGAATCACTTATGTTCGCAGCTGGAGGTATTTTGCCTCACGGCCTCTTCGAAATTCCAGCCTTGATTTTCGGCGGGGCCTCAGGACTTAGGTTTGGGATAGCCACTCTTAGAAAAATTTTAAGCGCGCTGCGAGGCGGAGACTACAGCATAAGACCAGTGCTGAGGCAGAGCCTAATTCTCACGGCCCTTGCAGTCTGCCTATTGATCCCAGCCGCAATCGCTGAGACCTACATCACGCCAGTTGTCCTAAG
>CAZAQQ010000136.1:0-4708 GCA_964487485.1 uncultured Candidatus Bathyarchaeia archaeon
CGCATGCTTGTAAGCTCCGCTCATAGCCATAGCTACCTCAAGAACTGTATTTAAAAGAAAAAAATAAGGGTTTGTGCAGGCCTATGCGCCTGCGGCCCAGTGCTTTCTACAAGTGGCGGAGAAATCCGCGATCAACAAGATGTCAAGAACTAGCATTATTACGCTAATCACTGTTAAGCTTACGCCTAGGGCTTCTCTTCCCGCAACGAACATCAATGGTGCAGCAACTACGAATAGGTACCAGAATAGAGCCACTGTAACCGTGACAAGCAAGAAGATTGTCGGAACCAGAATCCAAGCACAGATTCTCTTCGGAAGCTTCAGTACGCCCACAACCCAAGCTGACACTGTCATCATAGCCAAAGCCGCGAGTAGCTGGTTTGTTCCTGCGAAAGCCGGCCATATATACGTGTAAGCGCCCGTCCCAGCTAAAAGTCCTCCCACAACAGCACAGAGTAGAGATGCGAATATTCTATTCGACACTGCTCTATACGCGCCTTTTGAGGCTTTTTCCACCGGAGCCATCAATTCGACAAACACGAAACGGGCGAGTCTATTGGCAGTATCCAGAGTTGTCAAAACGAACGCTGAAACCCAAAGTGTGGCAAATATTGCACCGATCTTGGGAGCTATCCCAAAAGCTTTGTTCAGAGCCAAGCCATAGCTTCCAGTGAAGGCTGGAAGCGGAGTAGCGACAGCGTAGGAAATCGCTTTGGAAAGATCACCTGCCGCCGCGGGGAGAGATAGCAAGTAGGCGCCTAATGATGCCACCACTATGACTGATAGGAAACCTTCGAAGAACATTCCGCCATACCCGATGAAAAGAGCATCTGTTTCCTTATCGATCTGCTTTGAGGATGTGCCGGAAGACACGAGAGAGTGGAAGCCAGATAGGGCTCCGCATGCTATTACGAGGACTACCGTTGGCCACCAAGGTGACGGTTTCCCCCCCACCACTATCATAGTGAAAGAGGTGAAAGCAGGCATGACAAGGGGAGGTGCAGCTAAAAGCAGCGCAATACCACCGAATCCCAAGCCGAACCAAAGTAGATAGGCGTTTAGGTAATCACGAGGTTGAAGCAAGTACCAGACTGGGAGAAAAGCAGCCATCCATGCGTAGACGGATAGTATGAAGACCCACTCCGTGAAAGCCAATGGCAGCGGAATATAGTAACCCACCCACACCGATGCAAAAACCAGAAATAGCCCGATCACCGTTGAAACCTTCAAGTCCAACCCGACTCTGTACAAGATAATCCCGAAAAGCAATGCGATTGGACAGAAAAGTATTGAGGGAGTTGCCGACTCAGGTATGCCTACAAAGGCTGTGGCAGTTGTAATTATGAAGGCAGCCACCACTAGCACCAAAGCGAACCAGATGTAGATCGAGAAGATGTACCTTGTCCTAGGCCTTATCGCTTTCTCCGCAACAAAAGCAACGGATTTGCCATCGTATCTGACCGATGCCATTAGCGAAAGATAGTCGTGAACTGCTCCAATTAGCGCGTTGCCGAAAATGACCCATAGGAACGCGGGAATCCAACCCCAAGCCATAGCCATAGTGGGGCCGAGAATTGGACCAGCACCAGCTATGGAAGCAAAATGATGGCCGAAAATGACGAACTTGTTGGATGGCACATAGTCTATTCCGTCGTAGAGCCGGTGAGCAGGCGTTACTGCAGCTGCGTCGACTTTGACAACTTTCCTTTCCAAGAATCTCCCGTAGCCGAAGTACAAAAGGAAGTAAAGCACGAGGGCGATGGGGATGATAAGCCAAACATCTATGGACAATCTAGATACCTCCTAGGCCTTTTTCTCTTTCTTGGCAATGGCGAGAGGCGTTTCCCCAAGCCATATCGCAGGACCTACGAGAGCGAGGAAGAACCCGAAGATGAACGCATACTTCGCGTAGCCAACGAAGCTCACTACTAGGCCGTAAGCCAGCAGAATCAACGCGACTATAGTCAACACCAAGCCTAATGCACTTAAACCTTTACCGTACGCCATAGTTTTTTCCTCCGACATCTTGTAGCCCTGTCTACTTTTAAAGCTTGCCACACTACTTGGCTGAGGCCGCCGCTTCCCGAACTAGGTTAACATAGCCAGCAAGCGACCCTTGCCTTGGCTCGCAAAAAACATACACGAGATTCTCAGTTTTGTTGATTGCAAAGTGTCTGAGGCCCCATGCCGTAGTTTGCAGTTGTCGCTGTAGCTCGCCTAGTGTCCTCCTCAGGAAGTCTTCATTCGAGGAAAGTGCTCTAAATCTATGGTTAGACACGTTTATCTCTCTAACTATCTCTAGCTTTGGTATTTCTCCACGCACGACGGGATAGTAGGAAAAACTCACAAGGTGGAATTCAGCTTTGGGTTTCTTGTTTAGGCGTGCGATCAAGTATAGCCGATCATGTTTGAATGCTACTTTGGAGATGGGGTAGAAAACAGGGCTTTGCCTAGGCAGCAAAGCCAATGTAGCCTCGATCTTGCCTAAATGCTCTTCCTCAAGCCTGTAGCTAGCCTTGAAACCGGAGACACCGCCTATGAAGGTGTAAAGTTGATCTTTTGGCTTTAGGGCAAGCTCAAGCTCCTTAGCCATGCTCTTCATTAGAATAGCGTTAGTTCTTCTACCCCAGAAGAAACCGATCGTAATCGCGAAGGAAAGAGCTATTAAGAGTCCCAGTAGGAATGTTTCAAAGTTCAAGCTATCCTAACCTCTTCCTGAGCAAAATATTATCATGGATATTCCGAGATACATGACATACTTCAAGTCAGAAGCTCATCTCCTAAAATTCCACTCCCTTGTTCTGTAGACTGTTTCAGCAAGCTCTCTCGCTCTATTCATCTCCTCATCGCTCCATTCCCCAATTTCATACTCCTTTCCCTTGGTGAAACCTTGTAACAATGCTTCGCAAAGCTCCTCCTGCGAAACATTTGCATAGTTTAGAACTCTTGTAACTCTTTCCTCAACGCTTCTTATCATCTTGTCAGAAATCTTCTCACTGCTCAGCCTAAGAACTGTAAACATCGTTTTCACATCCAAATCATAGAGAATAGTCCCATGCTGCAGAAGGGTTCCGCCTCTTCTGGTTTGAGCGTTCCCCGAGATTTTCTTTCCACTCACAACTATATCATTGATTGGAGCAAAACTTGCGTGAATATTAATTCTGCTCAACCCGTCAACTATCCAACTACAGATTATTTCGTAAGACTCTATGATATCTCTTGGGAAATTTGACTCCGGAGCAATCACGCTATATGTGATTTCTCCTTCACTGTCATGATAAACCGCACCGCCACCAGTTCTTCTGCGAACATAGTCAACTCCAAGCTCCTCACATTTCTGAATATTAACCTCATCATTCATGCTCTGGAAGTAGCCAATTGAAACCGCACTTGGTTTCCATTTGTAAACGCGAATTGTTGGAGGAGAATCGCCAGCGAGAATTGATTCGCTCACTGCTTGGTCAAGAGCCATGTTCAAGAACGCATCATGGGTTTCAAGCTCAACTACCCGCCACTTCATTTCTTCACCGCCATCTTAATCGTTTGCGCAATTGCTTCTGGAGTTATTCCAATGAGCTCAATACTGTTTGTCTCAACGACTCTTTTCAATTTTTCAGCAATTGCTTGCTCACTCTCATCAACGTGAATGCCAACTAAACTCTTTTCAATTTTTTGGAGCAGGTCCTCTGGGTGAAGAAAAAAATCTCCAAGGATTTCTATTTTTTCAATCACATCACTGTAGTCAAGTTTGACAGCGAGCAGTTTACCACCTGGAACCTTTTGCTTTGCAAATCCCTTCAAGTGCCCACCCCTAGATGGTCATAAATTCAAACAATTCAGGGAAGATATATAGGAGATAAACTGTTTGAAGTTTGAGGTAACACTTGGATTTTGAGGTTGTGCGACGGATGCGCCTTCGATTTGTGGGCTCAAACGCTTCGGAAAGAGCATCTGAGGCGGCGGGTTGGAAGGGGAATAGATGGATACCTGTTGTGAGCGGCGTCGTCATAATGTTGATAAGCGGCGTTGTCTGGGCCATAGGCGTATTTGTACCGCCTTGGCAAGCAGCTTTCAATGTGGAGAGGGGCCCAGCTGTTCTAACTTTCACCATCGTTACCGCCACTACTTCGATAGCAATGATTCCGGTCGGCCGATGGCTGGACAGGAAGGGCCCGAAGATCGTGGCTAGTGTGGGGGGCTTGTTAATAGGAGTTAGCTATGTTCTCACGGGTTTCGCATTGAACATGTACATGGTTTACTTAACTTTCGGAGTGTTGAATGGGATTGGCACAGCTATGTGCTACGTAACCCCGATAACCACGGGGATGAAATGGTTCCCCGACAAGAAGGGTTTAGTGGCTGGAATAGCTGCTTTCGCCTTCGGCTTTGGAACTGCTTTCCTAGCACCTTTCATAAGTTTCCTAATCGGGACTTTGGGCTTGAAAGCCACATTCAGCATCTTGGGAGTTGCCTTCTTAATCATCATCTTGGTTTCAGCTCAGTTTATGCAGTTCCCTCCAGCGGGTTGGGTGCCTCAAAGCTGGAAGCCCGCTGAGTCAAAGGCAAAATTGCGAGAGGGAGTTAGATACGATTTTTCCCCTAGTGAAATGCTGAGGACAAAGCAGTTTTTCCTGCTTTGGATCTTGTTTGCCTTCACAGGTACACCCGGGCTTACTGTAGGCGGAAACATTGTAGCTTTCGCCAAAGA
>CAZAQQ010000137.1:0-4701 GCA_964487485.1 uncultured Candidatus Bathyarchaeia archaeon
AAACGTAGCCAATCACTGGAACCCTAGACCTTTCAATCGACTCCACAATCTTGAAGGTAGCGTCCATGCTTCCGCCCGGTGTGTCCAACAGTAAAACCACAGCTTTCAGCTCTGGAGAATCTTTCTCCAAGACTTCTTCAACCAGTTCCGAGGAAGCCATGGTAATTGTACCGTCGAGGCTCACAACGACTACTTGCGATGATTCTGAGTAGCCGAATCTAGCAATCGCCGTGGCTCCGAAAAAAGTGAGTAGGAGTAGGAATGAGAATAGGTAGGATTTGCGCAGTTGAAGGTCCCTTCGCTAGGTCTTGCCTTCACCCTTAGCTTGAGCTGCACGGGCCATAGCCATTATGTTTCCCATCTCCGGCGCAGGCGATGTAGTGACCACTATCATGTTTTTCTCTCGAGCGATCTCCGTCATTGTCTGAAGCTCCCTTAACCTCATAGCAATAGGTGTTTTCTCATACATCTTAGCCGCATCAGTCATCCTAGTGGCTGCCTGAAACTCCCCTTCAGCCATTATGACTCTCGACCTTCTCTCTCGCTCTGCTTCAGCCTGCTTTGCAATAGCTCTCGTCATAAGTTCGGGAAGGGAAACATCCTTTATGGCAACGGTTGTAACCTTTATGCCCCAGGGATCAGTGGCCAAATCGATTATTTCAGTCAACCTTTTCCCAAGCTCTTCCCGCTTAGAGAGAAGCTCATCCAGCTCAACCTGTCCCAAAACATCCCTCAGAGTGGTCTGAGCAAGCAGATTTGTAGCCATAACGAAGTTTTCCACAGCCGTAATGGCTTTGTTCGGATCGAAAACTCTGTAGTAAACTACGGCGTCAACATCTACGGTTACGTTATCCCTTGAGATAATCCTCTGCTTGGGAACATCAAAGGTTACAACTCTCAAGTCTACCTTCCGCCAGACATCAGCAACCGGTATCCTAATGAAAAGTCCGGGACCCTTCGCACCAATCAAACGACCCAGCCTAAAGATGACTGCTCTCTCATATTCCTTTACGATCCTAATTGAGGAAGACAAGATTCCTAGCACTAAGAAGAGGACTATAAGCCAAAAGAACGCCTGTGCGGCAAGCTGAAAAACTGGCTGCTGAAAAAGAGGCTCCAGCAATCAATCCACCCGATACTCGTAGCGTTAGCCTCAGCTATTAACATTTTGGGAGCCAGCGAAGAGAATAATCAACTAGATCGAAGTATTGAATCCTCAAGACTTCCCTTATCCTTGCTACGTATCGCTATTGGATGCGCATTCAGGTCTAGTTAAACGGCTTGCATAGGCATTACGCCCGTGAAGAGGCCACGCCCTAAAAGGTTATATCCCTGACCGATAATCGAACAGCTGGAACCAATTATCGGCTGCCGAGACAGGTGAAGAAACATGTCATGTTCCTGTGGTTCGAAAGAAGGAAGCGGCAAAATAAGACAATTTTGCAGCCCATGCTTTATCTCATTTGTACTACTATTAATTGTCGTGATAGTAGTATTCCTAGCACGCTAGTTCTGGCGGAGAAATAACACACGGCCTAGCTGTGATCTGCTGAACTGGGAGTCTTAATGCTTCTTCGCAAGTGCTAAGCAACTTGCTCTAGAACTTCAGCATCACTAGACCTGTTCCTATCCGCTTTCGCATTAAGAAAATTGGGATTTTTGTCAGCGAACTCCCATTACTGGCAAAGTTGCAGACTCACTCGGTTACCGTAATGGCTTGAGTTGGACATTGCACTTCGCATGCTCGGCATACTATGCACGCGTCATTGTTTACAACCACTGATTTTTGTTGCCCTTTGAATTCAGGGAGCTCCTTCATTTCGAAGACGGACACAGGGCATACGCTTACGCACACGGAATCGCCGTTGCATTTGTTGTGGTCAACTGTAACTTTAACCAAATCGAAACACCTCCGGAGACAGTATTAGACGTTCAAGTTATTTCGGCTAATACTTAAGTCTTCGCCATCTACATTTTGCGGTGTCAACTTAGCTTCCGAGAGCCGGTTCCATTCAGTCCCGTGGATTCATCCCTCAAGGTTAACAAACGGTTAAGTCTCTGCTTAACACCTCGAGCGGATAACCTAGCCTAGGGTTTTGCTGCTTGGTTAAAGTCAAATCTAAGCCTTCTGTCATTTCTGGATCTGTTAGTTATAAAGAAGTGAATAATGATTTTCATTGTTTTCTAGGTGTACTCAACTGTCTATGATTTTGTAACGATTTTTTTCACTTCTTCTATTGCTGTTTCGTCTTCTATTGTTGAATAGTCTCCCAGAGGCTTGTCCATGATTATTGCCTTAATGAGTCGACGCATTATCTTGCCGCTTCTCGTCTTAGGCAGCTTGCCAACAAAAAATATGTCGCTGACAATCACTATTGGACCTAGGGTTTTCCTAACCAAATCCCGTAATGTCTGCCCTAAAGCTTCATTTGGTTCATATCCGCCTTTCAAAACAACCAATGCGTACGCGGTTTCGCCCCTTAATGGGTCCGGCCGTCCAACAACTGCTGCTTCAGCAACACTTGGATGTTTAAGTAGGACGCTTTCAATTTCAACTGTTCCAATTCTATGAGCCGCGATCTTGATGACTTCATCCATCCTTCCTAGGAACCAGATGTAACCGTCCTCATCCCTCATTGCGGCGTCGCCGGTATAATAGACGCTTGGAATCCGGTTCCAGTAATCTTGTACATAACGTTCATGATCCCGCCAAAGGGTCGGTGTCAATCCTGGAAAAGGTCTTTTGCAGACGAATGTCCCTTCGACACCGGCTGGAACAGGTTTTCCTTCTTCGTCAACTATTTCTGCGTCAATCCCAGGAAGCGGAACTGTTGCGGAGCCAGGTTTCGTTGGCAGCAATGCTACGCCGTAGAGGTTACCGACCATTGGTCCACTGCTCTCAGTCTGCCACATATGGTCAATTACAGGTATTCTGTCTTCAAACACTTTCTTTTGAAGCCATTCCCATGCTGGGGGATTCAAAACTTCACCAGCACATGCCACAAGTTTGACAGAGCTCAAATCGTATTTCTTAGGCCATTCATCGCCGTATTTCATCAAAGCGCGGACACCTGTGGGTGACATCCAAAGTTTTGTGACGTGATTTTTTTCAACTATCTGCCACCATATGTCTGGTGTTGGATAATCTGGAACACCTTCATACATTATTGTTGAGCAACCGAAGAGTAAAGGCGCATAAACAACATAGCTATGGCCTACTACCCAACCGATGTCTGAAGTAGACCACCAGACATCCGTTTCATGCATACCATAAACCCATTTGCCCATGGCGTAAATGTAAACCTGGTAGCTCCCATGAGGTTGAACTGTGCCTTTAGGCTTGGCCATAGTTCCAGAAGTGTGGAGAATAAATGCAAGTTCGTCCGCCCGCATTTTTTTGACTTCAGCATCTACCTTCTTGCCCTTCTCTACAGCTTCCTCCCACAACATGTCTCTTCCCAGCATCATGGGCGGGTGTTTTTCACCTCTTTTCAAAACAATGACTTTTTCCACTTTTTTACCGCTTGTTTTGAGGGCTTCATCCACAACTTCCTTCAGGTTAACTAGGTTTCCGCGTCTATAGCCAACATCTGCTGTAACAACAATTTTTGCTTCAGCATCTGCTATTCTATCTGCTAAGGCCCCGTAGCCGAATCCTCCGAAGACAACTGAGTGGATTGCTCCGATTCGCGTTGTAGCTAGCATTGCAACTGCAGCTTCTGGGACCATAGGCATGTAAATTGTCACTCTGTCGCCTGCGTTAACTCCCAAAGTCTTCAGGGCAGCGGCGAATCGTTCAACCTCGTACAGGAGCTGGTTGTAGGTTAAGACGCGGGTTGGTAGGCCTTCGCCGTTCTCCCATATTATGGCGGCGTGGTTGCCTCTTCCCCTTCTGATGTTGCTTTCTAGACAGTTGTAGGATAGGTTTGTTACTCCGCCCTTGAACCATGTGAAGTTTGGGTAACTCCATTCGAAGACTTTATGCCAAGGTTTGAACCAATGCAGTTCCTCAGCGATCTCTCCCCAGAAGTCCTCAGGGTCTTCCAAAGCTCTCTTGAGCATACGTCTTAATTGATGCGGGTACTCAATTTTTGGCATTCGATGCGTTTTCCCTTGGGTAGCTGACATACTCAACATCTAATATTTTTGTTCTGTACCCTAAATCCTTGCCTAGAAAACATTAATATCCTGAGTTTCTGCTGTTTGAGCTAGCTTGAAGGACGACTACTACCGTCTTAGCCTTTTGCTCGCGTACATATGCACGAGTGGCTTAGCTTTGCCCTAATGCGAATTCACTTTTGATAGTTTAATATAACTGGAGATTGATAATGGTTGACTAATTCTATGTCCGCTCTTAGGCACAGCTAGGTATTAGTTATCAAAATGGTGAAATAGATGCGAAAAAGTCCTGGCGGTAAGAATCTGAATCTTCATTACGGCTGGATAGTTGTGCTGGCTGGCATGTTTGCTGCAATTGGCGCTCATGGCTTCTCAAGGTTCGCTTACACAGTAATCTTGCCAAGCATGAAAGAAGGCTTGAAACTAACATACACACAGATGGGTTTTCTGGGGACTGGCAATTTCGCGGGGTATCTGTTTTTTGCTACTGTTGGAGGCTTCTTGGCAGCGAGGTATGGTTCAAGGGTTGTGATTGCACTTTCGTTATTGCTGATAAGCATCAGCATGATTCTCACGGGTATA
>CAZAQQ010000138.1:0-4687 GCA_964487485.1 uncultured Candidatus Bathyarchaeia archaeon
TATATTGAACAAACGGATATGCCGCTCGAATATTCAGGTGCAAAAAGCTTCCTCCCAGAATTGAGAAAACTATGTAGACGATTACTAGTGAGGAGGCTGTCCAAACTGTGGGGGAAACAGATAGCCTTGAACTGCCTCTATCACTCAACAAAGATCACGAACTAGCCAGTCAAGCACTTTCTCACATAAACATATGTAGAAGATCTGCCAGAAAAGTTATTTGAGTTCAAAGACGTGTTAGAATGTTTCAGGGAGGTCTGGTTAAGATGGTTATGAAGATTGGAGTTAACGGTTTTGGAAGGATAGGAAGGCTCTTCTTTAGAGCAGCCTTAAGAGATCAGGCTTTCAACAAGGATTTCGAGATAGCTGCGGTTAACGACATAACCGATTCGAAGACTTTGGCTCACCTGTTGAAGTACGACTCTGTCCATGGCGTTTTGGACTCGGATATCAAAGCAACTGAATCGTCAATAGTCGTCGATGGAAAAGAGGTTAGGGTTTTTGCAGAACATGAGCCCGCAAACTTACCGTGGAGAAAGATAGGGGCAGAGTTAGTGTTAGAATCTACAGGCCGATTCACTGATAGAGCAGGAGCAGCCAAACATCTCTCCGCGGGGGCGAGAAAGGTTGTTATATCGGCTCCGTCGAAGGATGCTGATGCCACCATAGTTTTGGGTGTAAATGAAGAAGCCTATGACAGGAACAGGCATAACATAATTTCAATGGCTTCCTGCACAACAAACTCTCTGGCCCCGATGGTTAAGGTTCTGCATGACTACTTTGGGGTGAAAAGAGGGCTTATGACCACTGTCCATGCATACACGAATGACCAGCGCATACTCGATCTGCCCCATAAGGATCTGAGGAGAGCGCGCGCTGCTGCCCTGTCCATCATACCCACCAGTACAGGCGCAGCCAAGGCGATAGGACTAGTTATTCCAGAACTTGCGGGAAAGCTTAACGGGATTGCTTTACGGGTGCCCACCCCTGACGGCTCAATCACCGACTTTGTCGCTGTGCTCTCCAAGAAGACGGATGTCAAAGAAATTAACGCCGCGTTTAAGAAGGCTTCTGAAACAGACTTGAAAAATGTACTGCAATATACTGAAGACCCAATTGTCTCAACAGACATTATCAGGAACCCACACTCATGCATCTTCGACGCCTTAAGCACAATGGTCATTGACGGTGAAGAGACATTAGCCAAAGTGCTCGGCTGGTATGACAATGAGTGGGGCTTCTCATGCAGGCTAGTCGACCTGTTCAAACTTATGAAATGAGACTAAAGCTCTAAGGCTGAATAAGATTGCTATAGGTTGCAAGCAAAGGATGGTTGAGATTCTAGATGTTCTGTTAGGCTGCATAGATAGTCGATAAATTTAGAAGACGAAATGACCATAGCGCTTATGATGAAGCGCAATTGTGAGTGGCTCCGAAAGACGTAGTCCAGCACTTATGAGCGCTTGATAATGCATCTGGAAATGACGGCGGAGTGCCACATTCCTCCGTGTTCCCAATTTTTTAATACATAGGGTCTCAACCATAACTTTCGTATCCATGGCGGATGGAGAGGAAGCGTGAAATGAGTAAAACATCTGAAAAGGATTTCGAGGGGTTATTGAAGTTGGCTAGAGATCTTGGAGCTGAGGAGGCGAAAATAGTTACTACGGATCAGATAGTTGTTGAAGATCGGGTGGTTCTGAAGTGCAAGTATGGCTGTGACACATATGGGCGGAAGCTGATTTGCCCCCCATTCGTTCCAACCGCCGACGAGTTCAAACGTATCCTAAAAGAGTACAGACATGCACTTTTGGTGAAGTTCAGTGCAGCCGCCGAAGCAACTGATGACGTGGCGCGCAGCCTTCTGAAGAACCGTTTCTCACCAGATACGCCCACGGAACTCAAGGAAAGAACCATCAAGTTCTTGTCAGAGTGGGACAAGAATAAGACGAAGGTTCTTCTAGCAGTTTTGGAGCTTGAAAAAGCAGCGTTCAACAGCGGTTATACGCTGGCCCTAGGATTTACAGGTGGCTCATGCGTCCTATGTGAGAAGTGTAACGTGGATGGGACATGTACTCACCCAACTATGGCTCGCCCCCTCGTGGAAGCGGTTGGCGTTAATGTGAGAAAGACGTTTAAGAACATAGGCATGGCTTTGAACTTTCCATTCAAGAAAAAGCCGCATCTTGTCGGGATGGTTTTGATTGATTGACTAGGATTCCAGTTTTGAAGCGAGATGTTAAGAATTTGAATCAGATGAGAGCTAAGAACATGGGCGTGTATCAGGAGAAATCTGATACTGAGGCTAAACAAGAGCCCTAAAGTACAGCAAAGCCGGAACTAGATCTCTCGAAAATACTTATGTATCAAGGTACTTTCCCACGCACACGAATGAAACGCCGATAAAGCTTTCTACTTGCTTATCAGCTCCATGGGTTTCCCGCAGCAAACCAGAGTTCCACCGCCAACCTTGGTCACAGTTACTTCATTGCCGCATATGTTGCACCTATATTTCTCTCCAACACCCTTAACTCCCGTTTGATTCACCTCCCTCTGCAAACTGATCGCAACTGAAACAGGAAAGCACAGGCTATTACTAGAACCACATCGTCGCATCCGCGTCTAAGACCAAATCATTCAGGGTGGCTGCACCAACGACCTTTGCTTCTGGAATGAAGTTGCCCCGCTCCAAATTCAGAAGTTGAGTACTCTGCTCACAGACAAGCAATTCAACACCAGCCTTGATAGTCTGGTTCATGACCTCCTTCAAGGATGGGAAAGAACCCATCTTGATCTTCTCGGCCTCGCCCCTATTCACAGCAGTTATACCCATCCCTAAGAAGTATATCTTTGCGTCTATGCCCATGGCTTTGGCTGTTTGAGCCAGAACAAGCGGTGAGTAGAGTCTTTCAGGTGTATCCACGCCACTTGTTTGTACATAGAGTATCATTTTCCTTTTCTCACTCAGGTTAAACACCTCCTACTTTACCTTCTTGAATAGAAGCTGGGTTTCCAGTCTCTGCAAATTGTGCCTAGCTAACAGGAATGCTTTCTCGTCAGCACCTTAATCGCGCTCATCTTATTCTAGGTTTGAAAGGATTTCTGTCAAAGAAGTCATTTGGCCTTTGGACTGTGACGAAGGTATCACACTTGGGACAGCGATAGTGTTCCACATGGATCTCACTGGAGAAGAATATCATATCTCCTCCACATTTGGGACAATTGGGTCTCCCCATAATGGCCCCGCCCATAGAAATCTCCTACCACCTCTCCCTCAAAAACTTATTTTTTATGCCAAACTCAAGGGGCCCACATGAAACTAGTGGCCCTCCGGCAAACGAACAGCGGTTCTACGCGATGGCTGATCAATGGACTGAGATTATTAGTAGCAATCCTACAAACCTGAAACAAGCATTGACCGCGGCAGCGTGGTCAACCTCTCTACATTTGCTCTAGGTATTTCCTAGGGATTGTCTTGGCTAGAAACAGGTCTCCTGCTCTAAAGAACTCCACGCCTTCCTCATGAGCCCTTAAAGCGGAAACCTTGTACACCAGCGGTTTGCTGTCCCTTCTAAGCCCAACGCGAAAAGCATCATCAAAGCTCGTTGAAAGGTGTACGTACTTCCTCTTCATGGGCACCAAACCCCTCTGCTCAATACCTGCTCTACTACTCCTAGCTGTTCCGTGAAAGAGGTACATGGGAGGAACTGTCTTTTTGTATTCGATGGCTGATCCGTAGCTATGGCCGTATATAGTCCTGATTTTGGTGCCTTGGATCTCAAACCTCTTCTTGCCAGACTTTTCGAGCAAAAGGGCTATGTGTTCGTGAGAAACCCACTTCCAATGGTCTAGCTTCTGGATCGCAGTAAGCAAATTGGATATGAGTAGGAAGCCTTCATCGTCAAGCGCGAGTCCAAACTTGTCAGGCCTATGCCTTAAGACATAAGATAGGAACCGGCTTAATCTCTCCAAATCTAGTTGCGAAACCAATGGTCTCCCGCTCTGGAAAACCCCTGTTCTCCACATACTTCTGCATCGGTAAACTCTAGGAAATCCCGAATAACCTCTTTGCGTTGTCTGAAGTAGCCTTCGCCAAGTCTTCTAAACTCATATTTCTAATCTTGGCGATCTTCTCCGCAATCTCAAAGACGTAAGCCGGCTCGTTCCTTCTCCCTCTCTTAGACAAGGGTGCAAGCCAAGGGCAATCTGTCTCCAGAAGCAGGTGATTCAACGGGATTTCTTTAGCCAATTCATGGAGCTTCCTCGCGTTGGGAAACGTTACAGGCCCCGCAATCGAAATCATAAATTGAAGCCCCACACATTGTCTGGCCATTTCTAGACTTCCGGAGAAGCAGTGGATTACGCCACGAATCTTCCCTCTGCAGTTCTTAAGCGTCTGAAGTACTTCTTGATGTGCGTCTCTATCATGTACGACGATCGGTAGATCCATTTCTCGCGCTAAGTTTATTTGAGCCTCGAACGCCTTCCTTTGAACCGGTTTGGGGGAAAGGTTTCGGTAATAATCAAGCCCGATCTCACCAATTGCCACGACAGGAGGGCTGCGGCAAAGGGTTCGTAGAAAACTAACAGCGTTGTCATCGAAATTCTTGGCTTCATGTGGATGAAAACCAACCGTAGCATACAATCCCTTTCGCTCAGTCGCAAGCCTCACAGCATCTTGACTGCC
>CAZAQQ010000139.1:0-4683 GCA_964487485.1 uncultured Candidatus Bathyarchaeia archaeon
CTTGACCTATACCAGTTGGAAGACGATTAAAATCCTTCTTTTTTGGCTCTTACTTCCTTTTTCTATCTCCTATTTTTGGTAATCCTAGAAGCATCTATCTTATGAAACAATGGAGTTGGTTTATTTATCCTATGACCCACCTTAACAGCCAATTCACTGGAACTTTCCCACTTTTGCTCATGTACGCTTCCAGGTAAGTTAAGTTGCCTCCACACTTCTTCAGCAGCGAAGGGAATGAAAGGTTCAAGCAATATAGCCAATGTGCGGGCTAACTGAACCGCCAGATACAGCGTCTTAGACGCCATCGACAAGTCTGTCTTAACCTTGTGCCAAGGCTCCCTTACGCTTAGATAGTGGTTTCCCTTTCTAGCAAGTTCAACGATTGTGTTTAAAGCATCTCTAAATTCAAATTCTTGCATTAATTCTCCGATTCTTGATGGGCTTCTTTCTATTTCTTGTATTAATTGTTTGTCCACCTCTTCGAATTTCGAGAATTCAGGGACAATACCCTTGAAATGCGTGTCGACGAAAGTGAGGGTCCTGTGAATGAAGTTCCCTACCACGTCGTTCAATTCCGAGTTTATATGGCTTTCAAATTCCCTCCACGTGAAATTAGCATCTCTAGTCTCCGGTCTGATGGCCATCAGCATAAACCTCCAATAATCCGGATCAGCTATTTCTAATGCTTCATCGACCCAGACGCCTTTCCTTCGGCTTTTCGAGAATTTTTCTCCTTCATACAGTATAAATTCTGTTGAGGAAACCTGCCACGGCAAAACATATTTTTCTTTGGTTGCGAGAAGAAGCGCTGGAAATATAATTGTGTGAAACGGAATGTTATCCTTGCCTATGAAATACACGCCTTTTACATGTTGATCGTTCCAAAATTCCCGCCAAAGATCTGGTTCACCAACTCTGCGAGCCCACTCAATGGTCGCCGAAACATACCCTAACACGGCTTCAAACCATACGTATATGGTTTTGTTTTCTGAGTTTGGGAAAGGTGAAGGGATACCCCACTTGTTATCTCTGGTTAAGGCTCTAGGTTTCAATCCTTCCTCAAGCCAACGGTAGGAGAAATTTAGAGCATTCTCTGGAAGCTGCTTATTCGAATCCAGATACTGCTTGATCTGCTGACTGAATTTAGGAAGATCTAGAAACCAGTGAGACGAATCCTTGGCTATGGGTTGGCCACCGCAGAAGATACATTTCGGTTCTTTCAGATCCAATGGATCAAGCACTCTGCCACAGCTGTCACATTGATCACCCCTAGCTGCTTCGTATGCGCAGTAAGGACATATTCCCTCTATAAACCGGTCTGGTAGGAACCTGTCGCATTTAACGCAGTAGGGAAGACGAACTGTTCTCTGGAAGACGTAGCCGTTTTCATAGACTTTCCTGTAGAAATCTTGGACGAACTTAATGTGGATAGGATTTTCAGTCCTAGTATAATTGTCAAACCGTATTCCATATTTTTCAAGGAGGCTGCAGATGATTTCATGATATTCATCGGTTAACTGCTTCGGCGACACGCCTTTCTTGATAGCTTCGACCTCTATAGGTGTGCCATGTTCATCCGACCCTGTTACTGATACAACTTCCTCACCTTTCAAGCGTAAATATCTACTGAAAACGTCGGCTGAAAGAAGGTGAATAAAGGTTCCCAAATGAGGCACAGTATTAACATAAGGCCATGCGGAACAGACAATCCACTTCCCCAAACTTAACAACCGCTCCTTTGGTTATCCGCTCTCAGCAGCGTATTCAGTCAGTCATCACCTACACTGAATGATAGGCAACCAAACCAGAAAAATGCGCAGATCTCCATGTTGGGTGGGGATAACGCATGCGGCTCATTCATTAATATTTCGATTTCGATCACATCGGAACTCACAAATATGGCAAATAACTAAATTGAAAGCAAGAAACAGGTGGCATGGACTATGTCGGAAAGCTACCTCAAATCCCTTGACAGAGCCCTATCGAAGATCCCCAAGAAAGCATCCGCCAGTGACCGTTATGATCTTCCAGAGCTCTCAATGGGCACTATGGGTAAGAGAACCTTCATCTACAACTTCGCGGATATTTGCCAGAGGTTGAACAGAACCCCACAACATCTCCTAAAATTTCTTTCAAAGGAAATGGCGGCTGCCGGAACATATGATGGAGGAAGGGCTATTTTTCAAGGCAAATTCAGCAGAGAGGCAATTGCAAGAATTATCCAGATCTATTCTAATAGATTTGTAGTCTGTCCGATATGTAAAATGCCGGATAGCCGAATGGAGAAAGAGGGGAGATTTCACTTCCTAGTATGCGAGGCATGTGGAGCAAAATCGTCAATTCCACCAATGTAGCTTGGAGACTTAGTTTTGAGCAAAGTCTACTTGAACATATTCAAACAGGGGAAGCATACTCTTGTCGCAGTATGCGATCAGGATGTCTTGGGAAAAGTTTTCCGCGAAGGTAGAATTAGGCTAGAAGTGAGTGAAAGCTTCTATGGAGGAACACTTTGCACAATAAGTAAGGCCATTGAAGCTATTGGAGAAGCCGACATAGCCAACCTCGTCGGCGCTCGAGTTATCAATGCAGTTTCGGGAAAGGGCCTCATTAACCCCGACGCTGTGATGTTCATATCTGGAGTTCCACATGTGCAGATTGTTCGAATTTAGACCCAGCGAACTCATGGAGTTGCATGAAGCCTGATTCCGAAGCCTTGAGATAGGGAGAAGCTTAGGCCTATGAGGTACGTGCGAAAAGAAAACATCCACAGAAGCTTATTCCATTCAAACCTAGGTTAGTGAAACTGCTCTACGCAAGTTTTTCTATTAAGGTTTGAAGCAAAATGGCACATGGCGGCGCCACTGTTCTTAACGAGCTCCCTAGACTATTGGCGTAAGCCTAGGCAGCGCAAACCCTTTCGAAACATCCATCTCAACTGCATGAAGCCCTGTTCTAGGCTTTATGCCACGAAGCAGGAGCGCGCCATGCCGCGTAGTAAGCTGTAAGTGAATACCAGCTAAACCACTCAACCTCCTAATCAAGGTTTCACGGCCAGACCTGAGGACTAGCACGGCTAATGAGCCGAATTGCCTAGTATGGGATACATTTTCATGCAATATTTTTTCGCATTCATCTTCACCATACTTGGTGGCTAGGATGTCTGCGTCTAGGAGCGCAAGGATAGGCTTGCCGGTTCTACACCTGAGCTCAATTTCATCGAAAGAAAATTTTGATTCTGTCCGAAAGTCCGAAACATGAACTAGACTTCGAAATTCCTCCTCGCTAAATCCATAAATAAGCGCCATCCTTCTAACAGCCTCGTAATCTACGCCGCTGGACGGCAAAATCCAAGCTCCTTTACCCTGAGCAACAAAATTCGCAACCATAGGAGCTACAAACAAATTGTACTGAAGCATGAGCACCTTTTCATTCAACTCCAACAGAATCGAGCTGCCCCTACGTGCTCCTCCACCTAAAATGGCGTCCAAATCCGGTGTGCCAGTCGAGAATCTGTCCTGCAGGTCTAGAGTCGCCTGAAATCGCTTAGGTTTCTCGATTTGCACCCTAGGCTCAAATGGCGAGAAGCATTCAAAGCCATCTTCCAAGGTAAAAATGAGAGTAGTCTCAGGCAGTCTGGTTCCCCGAAGCTTTTTGATTCTTAGGTCTCTCAGCAAATGGCCTTTGAACTTCCCGTTTCTGAGTAGGATCACACCGTCAGCGATGAACTCCTCTATGCCTAAGCCTGTTCGCTCCCCACCCTTTGGCATTTCCACAACTGCGAGGGCTGTGCATCCTTCTTGGTGGACCATCTTGCTCAAACTGTCGCGAAATACTATCCTTGTATTTATCGGCTCCTTGAAGGCTTGGGCCATGGCTGAGATTGAGTCTACCACAAGCCTCTTCGCCTTGAGTTCTCTAATCTCTTCCAAGATGCTTCTGAAGATTTGTTCAATAAGTCTCTCTGTGACTGTGGGAAAGTCTAGGAACTTGAATCTTCCCTCTTGCTCATACCTTTCTAAATCTATGTTCATTCTCTTCATATTGTTCAGGAAGGTTTCCCGATTCTCCGCGAAGGAAACGTAGATTCCAAGCTCATCGAACTTTGATGCTCCACAATATAGGTACTGTGCTGAGAAGATAGTCTTGCCAGAACCTGTATCCCCCGTCAGGAGAATTAGGCTTCCCCTTGGAAACCCGCCTTCTATGAGGCTATCAAACCCTTCGATCCCAGTAGGAACCCGGTCACTCAAATTCGGGCCAACTCCATTCGCCTGAAACAAACGGTATTGTTTTCTAGATTAAGGTCAACAATAACGACATAAGGTAGATGTCACCCAATCTCGTCATTAAGGGTGATGCCAATAAGAACAGGGTAACTTCGCAAATCTAGGTCTGCGGAGCGATGCCTTGTGTACGATCCTAGATCTATAAGAAATGGAGTGTGCTTGAACCGTGAATGTGGGTATTGTAGTCTCCTATGAATGTCCTCTATTCGTTGATTGGAATTGTGTTGAAAGGCTCCTTCCGCAAGTCGCTGGAATCGAATTTCCTAGCTGTGCCATCAGCAAGATCCTCAATGCCCAAATATGTTGCGATATTTGTCGCTAATGGTAAGGAGAGAACTTGGACAGTTGACGCTACTACATACAAAGTAGCTGTAAGAGCCGCTGACGCAAAAGCCAA
>CAZAQQ010000140.1:0-4680 GCA_964487485.1 uncultured Candidatus Bathyarchaeia archaeon
GGATGGACTATGCTTACCACGCCTCCGCCAGCACCCCTAGAAGCTGAGCCGACACTACCTACATCAGAGGCTGAAACGAAACCAACCAAAGAGAAGTAGCGTACAGGTCATCTTTGCCTTACGCGATTGATTGAAGGCATCTCTGTTTGCGTTGAGTTGTACTGCTTCGATAGTCTTCAAGATCCTGCCTAGTCACATGGTCCCTGCTGCAACGAATGCAAATAGTACCTAGGCAGCATCTTGGAAAAGGATGACTAGCCTAACATTTGACTCACTGTTTTACGAACAGAAGAAGTAATAGGCTAGGCCATTAAGCGTCTGCTTGGTCAAAAGCGTCAAGCGTGTAGTGGCAACCAAGTAGATGGTTGATGCCAGTATGACTGTTAGGCTTGACGGGAAATTCGCGTAGAATGTATTAAGAAGAACCATCAAAGCTTGTATAGATATTGCCGTTAACACGAGCAACTTGTTAACCCTAAATCCAAGGTGGATTGAGTAATGAATGCAAATATTGAACGTGATCAAGATCTGAAGAAACATCAAGAGGAAGATTGGAAAAACTGTATAACTTGGAAACAAGTCATAGGCGAAATATCCGATTCCAGATAGGGAAGCAGCAAGGGCGATGCCTCTTCTGAGCGTTCGACTGTAAATGTATGTTACCCTACGAGTCGCTTGTTCTATTTCTCTCAATGTACCACTGTGGAGAACCGATGCGACGCAAACTAGTTCTTTCCTAAACAGATGGAACAGGTGGATGTGAAAAGAAGATAACAAAAGTAGCGAGAAGAGTGTGACGAAGTCAGGTTGAAGCCAGACCCCCCCAAACTCTAGCAAAGTCATTAATGGTAAGAGCAAAACCAAGGATCCCATGACAAGGTAGCAAAAGCTCGAAATCAAACCTCTTGGGCCATCCCCTTGGCAACTGAGTAGCGCTGTTGCAGCAACGAAACAGAAAAAGGAAACTGTCAGAAGAGGACACGTAAGGATAGATGAGCTTATGGGGGGCAATGAAGAGAGGATCCTCATGAGTACAGGTGAAACGACGAAGAAAATAACGATCAATGAAACGGCTGAAACAATTGAATGAGCGAGAGCAAGTGTCAAACGGTCGCGTGATCCAAAAATCTTTCGCAGCGGAATTGTTATTGCCGTCATTTTTCACACCCTAAGAAGCGCCCGAAGACCCTTCCGCATATGTTTCGTAGAGGCGTTCGTAGTTTTTCCCAAAGTTCCTCAGTCCAAATCTATCAATAACTCGATCTCGGCTTGCTTTTCCCAGTTTGTTGGCAAAGTCAGTGTCTCCGAGGAGTTGACAGATACTGTCCGCTAAGTATGATGGATTGTGTGGAGGGACAAGTATTCCGGTTTCTCCAACCACCTCCTGAACGCCTCCCACGTTAGTGCAAACTACAGGCAGCTCGCAAGCCATTGCTTCTAGAACAGCCAGGGGTTGTCCTTCGCAAATGCTTGGGAGCGCGAAGACTTTGAGTCGGTTGTACCAGTCCAATGGGCTGTCATCTGTAGCGAAAGAAAGTTTTCCTTCAAGACCAAGTTGCCTCACATGTGCCTTGCACTGCTCATAGTAGTCAACATCTTGAACAGGCCCAACTACAACGAACTTCGCTTCTGGATATTTTCGAATTACAAGCTCCGCAGCTTCAATAAAGTTTAGGATGCCTTTGAAGCGAGTTATTCTTGCTACTGTTCCGACGAAAATGTTATTCTTCTTTTCACCGTTAGGCTTGAAAGAATCTGTATCTATGGCGTTTGGGATAACTTTCACCTTTTGGGGAGATACTCCTTCAGTGACAATCAAATTTTTGTTTGACTCGCACACGGTCGTAACTATATCTGCGTAATCTCTGACTAGGTTCGTCATATGTTTGAAGGCGCCTAGCCAGAGCTGCTTTACCCACGTTGGTATTGGCATGTGGCTTAGCTCTGCTTCTCTCTCCCTAACGTAGATTCCATGCTCCGTCACGAGCATAGGCTTTTGATTTGCGATTTTCGAAAGCAATGCGAGAAAGCCTGCGAAACCTGTGTTCAGCGCGTGATATGCGTCGGCTTTTGGTATTCTTCCTAGGCATGAAGACAGTTGAATCAGAGGGGATAGGATGCTAACAATGTTGTGGTAGTACTGGGAGAAAGGTCTGTCATGGAAGGTTTTTTCATACATTTCCACGATCGCTTCCCAAGCGTGCTGCTGCCATGCTCCGCACGCGACTATCCGGCTCCCAGACCTTGGCCTCTCAGAGTCGCTCAAGTGATCCAGGAAATCACGACTGCCAAAGAAGATAAACTCCAGCAAATCAGGGATGAAACTCGTGTCCCGCCGCTCAGAGTAGCTATTCTTGAGGGCATTGTGGTAGGAGAACTTCGAGCTATTCAAAACTATTTGAACAACATCGCCAACGTTCTCGGGTATCTTGGAGACACATTTTTCCATAGCAGAAGATTTCAAGGCAACTATGTCGAATTGGACGTTTCTAAGGGCGGAGATGAGGTAGTTAGTCCACTGACTGACGCCGCCTATCGAGAATGGGTATCCATCCTCCGAGATAATGCTAATCTTCAAAGGCAATCCTCAGGTTAGGATGTCAAGGCAACTAGGATTATCTAATATCCTATCTTCGTACGGCCTCAACATCTTTCCTTCGATAGCCTTAACTGATATTTAGAAGACGTATTCCCTTGGATAGACATTGATTCCTGCTTCCGATATCTTGTATGGTCTTGGCTGAGTGTCATGGTATGTCTCTCTCATTTTCACTATTTGCAAGGTTCTTACAAGTGCTTTCCCAACTTGAACCGTTCGCAGGAGTATCGCGCCATGTGTCAAATATTCGTCGGCTTGTACAATACTTTTGAGGGCTGCTGCCTCGGTTGTTAAGAGGCAAGTCGCACCTGTGCCAACTAAAGTGTCCGCTAACTGCAATACTGCTGTTCTCCGTTGAGCTTCATCTTCATATTGGAAGAGAAAAGCAGAGATCGGATCTACTACAATCCTCTTCGCAAAAGTTTTCGCTACTTTCCGCTGTATCGATGTTATTAGGCCAGCTAGTGAAAAGTCCCCTCTGCAAACGCTCATTCTTCCAATTCTTGGCTCACTAGGACTATGCCTTATGGGGGAGGCGTCGATGAAGGTTATCCTTCCTTCTCTTTCAAGCTGTTCGAGAGACCATCCGAATTTGGACATTTCCCTGAAAAGATGAGTTCTAGTTTCATCAAGCGAAACGTAAAGTCCGTTCTCACCATAATGGGAGATGCCGTCTGTAAGGAATTGCATAGTCAAGATGGTTTTTCCAGTCCCAGGTCCCCCAATGACTAGGATTACCCTACCTCTCGGGAATCCTCCCCCTAACATTTCATCTAGGCCCGCTATGCCAGTGGGGATCTTGTAACCAGCCACAGTGTTCTGCCTAAGAATTGTGAATTTGTACATATGTGGCAGCACTCGCATTTTTTGATTATGTCAATGTTTATATCGCTTTGAGCAAGGTGAAAAGGGCGTTGTAACTCAAGACTCGCAAGCGAGGGGACAGAAGCTGGCGAGGGAAAAAGTATGGCGAGCCCGAAAGATGATCTTCGCGTTCTTCATTATTTTTCTATCGTCGACAGTGCTTTCGGTTGCCTACGTTCAGCATCGTGCTTCGATCGAAGGTACGGGAGAGAGGTTTGTGCGTAAGCACCTTTGCGCATACTCAGATAGCTACACGCTCGAGGAGCTTCAGACCATGGCTACGCAATACGATCTGGTCATTGTTCACAACGACTCAGTCGCAGTCACACTAAAGACGCGCAAACCCGCAATAATTGTCCTGCTCTACGCCGATGTTATGGCCATGCACGAGCACTATGAAGGCTGGAAGGAAGTGAGTAGCCGTGATGACTGGTTTGTGCACGATTATGAAGGAAGTAAGTTGCTTCATAAAGATTTTAACTGGTATCTAATGGATGTCGGCAACCAAGGATGGGTGAACTACTACATCGGCCGCGTGAAAGTAAAGTTGGAGAGTTTCGGCTATGATGGTGTATTTGCCGATGACGTGTGGTCTTCACTAGATGTTGAGTTTTGCCGTGAGCTGGATCACCGACCTGCGCCACCAGCTGCGAACAAAATCGCTGCTTGGCACGCAGACATGTTAGAGATGCTGAAAGCAGTCAAGAAAAGTATTGGCAATAAGCTCTTGGTCTATAATGGTGTGGATTGGAAAGACCTGGATCTCGACTATTTGGAGGTTGCAGATGGAGTTATGCTCGAAGGTTTTGCGCGACCTAGGCTTTCTGAGGTCGAGTGGAAACGCCAGTTGAGCAGGCTTGTAGACGCTGGGAAACGTGGAAAGATTTTCCTCGCTCAATCGCTCATTACTCCAACCGCAACGAAGCAGGAAGGTTTGGCTCAAATGTTCTGCTTGGCCTCGTACCTGCTAGGCGCTGAGAAAACTGCTTTCTTCAATGTGGCTGAAAACTATACGACCTTTGCTTGTCTCCCCGAATGTAACCTAGAAATTGGGCATCCTATCGGCTCCTATTACGAGTCTCAAGGTGTTCACCAAAGGCGTTTCGCTCGTGGTACAGTGCTAGTTAACCCAAGTGAAACAAGTAGGAAAGTGAGGCTTGAGGAGGCTTACGGCACCGCATACATTGAGAGCGGCAGACCCACCGTTCTGACGCGAG
>CAZAQQ010000141.1:0-2329 GCA_964487485.1 uncultured Candidatus Bathyarchaeia archaeon
TCTACACCTCTCTATTCGTCGGCAGCGTCAGATGTGTATAAGAGACAGGGCGTAATCTATTTTGACAATACGGCCAGTAGTTTGACACCTGAGCCAGTTCTGGAGAAGATGCTTGAATACTACCGCCAATATCGAGCAAACGTTGAACGTGGCATACATCGCCTGTCTCAGAAAGCAAGTGAAGAGTATGAGCAAGCACATGCAAAAGTTGTTGACTTCATAAATGCGAGGTCTGACACCGAAGTAGTAATGACGAGAAACACTACCGAGGGCATAAACATAGTGGCAAGCGGATTAAAGTGGAAGGAAGGCGACAGCGTAGTGACGACTCTTTTGGAACATCACTCTAACTTCATAGTGTGGCACAGGCTTAGAGACAGATTCGGCGTCAAAGTGAAAGTTGTAAAGCCAGATAGGCAGGGACTGCTCAGTCCTTCTTCAGTTGAGAAAGCTATAGATGATAGTACTAGGCTTGTCGCCGTCACCCACGTATCAAACTCGCTAGGAGTTATCGTGCCAATTAGGGAAGTGGCAAAGATAGCAAAGGAGAAAGGAGCGCTGGTGCTTGTCGACGGAGCGCAATCAGTTCCGCATATGAAGGTTGATGTTCAGGAGATAGGATGTGATTTCCTAGCATTTTCAGGCCACAAAATGTGCGGCCCTACTGGGTCAGGGGCCCTCTATATCCGAGAAGAGCTGGTAGACGAGGTTGAGCCCCTGTCCATAGGCGGCGGCACAATAGATGATGTGGGCCTAGACTACTACAAGTTAACGAAAAGCTGGCGGAAATTCGAGGCTGGAACGCCCGCGATAGCTGAAGGATTAGGATTGGGCGCAGCCATGGACTACCTAAGCAAAATAGGAATGGATAACATAAGAGCGCACGAAGAAAAACTTGCAAAAAGGATATACACTGGGCTAAGAGAAATACCGAAAGTTGAAGTCTACGGTCCTGAAGAACCTGAAAAAAGAGTTGCGCTCGTTTCCTTCAACGTGGGGGACCTTAGCCCTCACGATGTAGCACTAACGTTAGACGTTTCAGCTAACATAATGGTTAGATCCGGACACCATTGCGCCTTACCAGTCATGAAGGAAGTCATACGCAAAAATGGTACGGTTAGGGCTTCGCTATATTTCTATAACACCGCTGAGGAAGTTGACAAATTTCTTTCGGCAGTTGAGGAACTAGCGAAAGGTCTGCCGTAGAGGCTGACTAGAAACCAAATTTCTTAGCCCTACCTAGACGATCTGCTATCATGGGAATGATGTCCAACGCACGTATTCTGCCAATATTGCCGTGTGCTGAATTTTTTTCGCTGAATTTCTTAAGGCCGCTAGGTGGGAAGTCTGGTCCCGCTATTACTATTGGGACTGGATCCGCAGAATGGTCTCGAACACTGATAGGTGTAGCGTGATCGGCTGTAAGAGCTATGTAGGTATTGCCTAGGTCAATTTGGTCAAACATAGTTCCAAACATTTTGTCAATCTTCTCCAGAATCTTCTTCTTCATTTCAAAGTCACCATCGTGACTTGGGATGTCTGTTGCCTTCACGTGTAGGAAGACGAGGTCGTTTTTCTCACTTGCTTCGAGGGCTGCGTGAGCTTTTGCGTCGAGATTTGTGTCTAGCCCGCCAGTAGCGCCCTCTACATTAAGCACTTCCATCCCGCTGATCTTACAGATGCCTCGCACCATCGGGATAGCGGCTACGCATGCGGCCTTAAGTCCATATTGGACTGTGAGTGGAGTGATGGGAGGTAGGGTTCCCGGGCCTCTGGCTATAACGATGTTAGCGGGGTTCTGCCCTCTGCTTCTTCTTTCAATGTTGACTTCATGTTTCTGCAGAATCTCGAAAGACTTCTCCGTGAATTCATTCAGAGCGACCGCGGTCTTCTTCGATGCGGGCGTTTCATCTAGAGGAGTTGATTTTGCAACTTTGATATTCGTTGCATGAGGATCGGTGTCTGAAACCATTCTAGAAATGCTTGGTCCGCGTAGAACGAGCACAGCTCTATGTTCAATTGTAGAATGAAACTCCGCGGCCACATCTGGCGCGGAAGTTATCCTCATACCATTCAGAGATTCGGCTAAGTCTTGTGTATGCTCCTTAATTCGACCTGCCCTTCTATCGACAACAGTCAAATTCTCATCTACAGTGGCGAAATTACAGCGGAATGCCACATCAGTAGGAGCCAGTCTTATTCCTGCTCCCACGGCTTCCAGCGATCCGCGGCCAGTGTAGAACCTAAATGGGTCATAGCCAAGCAGAGCAAAATGGGCAACGTCGCTTCCAGGTACCACACCTGGGCTAATTGGGTCGACCAGCCCCAC
>CAZAQQ010000141.1:2429-4655 GCA_964487485.1 uncultured Candidatus Bathyarchaeia archaeon
AATTGCGTTACCCCAATCTTAAGTAACCGATCAATCTTTTCAATGCAGGCGTCGGGGGTGCCGCAGATTGAAAAGGCCTCGATCATTTCGGGAGTTACTTGAGAGAACGCTTCTTTCCAATTCATCTGAGCGATTGCGTCTCTAATTTTCTTTGCGGCTTCGACCGAGATTCCATGCTTCTGCAAGACAACTTCTGGGCATCCTGCAACAATGTAGCCAACGACTGGTAGGACGGCCTTCATCGCCTTCTTGGCGTCTTCATCCGTCGAGAACGATGTGTAGGCAGCAACCTCGACGTCTCCAGCCTTTTTCCCTGCTTTCGCCAACCCTTCCTTTATGGAGGCGGATGCAGTTTCAATGTCCTTTGGGTGTGAAGCGTTTATTAAAACGCCATCGCCGATTTCAGCTGCGAGCATTAGCATCTTTGGTCCTTGCGCGCCGATGAAAATCGGTATTGGGTTTGCTACTCGGAAAGCGAATCTTGCTCCTGAAATAGCGAATATTTCGCCCTTGTGTTCAAGACTTTTGCCTGAAGTCAATTCTCTGATTACTTTGACTGTTTCTCCTATTGTTGAAAGCGGTTTTGTCTGTTGAACGTTAACCATGTTTAGGGTTGTCTTATCTCCGACACCTAATCCGCAAACCACCCTTCCAGGGGCAACCTCATTCAAAGAGGCTACTGCCTGAGCAGTCATTATGGGATGGATGAGGTAGGGATTTGTAACTCCTGGGCCTAGCCTAATCTTGTTAGTGTGGGCGGAAATCAGGGCCAGCGATACGTACACATTCCTATTGTTGAAGTGGTCAGTAACCCAGACGTAATCGAAGCCCAGCTTTTCAGCTTGCATCGCATAGAAGGTAGTTTTCCAATAGAGATCTTTAGGAACAAATTCAATTCCGAAATTAACCATTTGCTTCTCACGACTTCCTTAACACGCTAACGACATCTTTCAAACCAAGCTCTTCCGCGGCGCTCGCCGTCTTTTCAGGTTCCAAAATCATAGAAGCTTCTAGTAGGCGTCGTAGCCCAACTTCGCTGGCAAGTTGATCTTCCTGCCAGTCACGGAGAATATTTTTCGCCAGATCATTGGGCATTTTCTCCGCGTTAGGTGAGCTAAGGATTATGTCCACTAGCTTGTTTGAGGCGGCGTCACGTTTAGATGCTGGTATCTTAGACAGAACTTTATCTATGCTCATTTAGATCACCCCAACCTCTACAATCCGAAGCTTTTCTTCAGCAGGTCTGGGTTGATGTAGCCGGCTGTGAAGGTGGAGCCTGTCCTAACATTGTTGACCGTTATGACCGCTGGTGCGAAAAGGCCTGGATCGATTTTGAAGAAATCGAACTCCGCTTCTTTGAAGGTGTCATAGAAGGGCTTGCCATAGTTCCTTGAAGTTGAGGAGGGAACCTTAACAACCATTTCCTTCAACTTCTCGTCGTCCTCATAGTCTACGTTGTAGAAGGTAACTCCTCCATACAGCAGAGAATCATTCGTTCTTCCCATGGCTCTCGTGGATTTCGGGTGAATTGGTGCGATCGGCGCGTAGCCAGACCCGTACAGGATCCTTTTAGGGTCAAATCCAATTTCTGTTAGCTTGTGGATGCCGGTTTCAACAATCCTGCCTGCTATTTGCACGGATCCGCTTTGGCATTGGGTCGGTGCTACCACGACGGAGAGGTTTCGAACCTTTACTTCGCATTCTTCTGCCATGTACTTCAAGGCTTCTGGGGTGGGTGGAGCGTCTGCCTCCAACACAATGACCGCGTTTTCAGACTTGTCCTTATAGCCGATTTTTTCGTATAGCTCCTTTGGTTTCAAGGCTAATGCCCTAGCTGGACCTGATGCCATGGCAAAGTACTTATCAACTTTCACGCGCCAGCCTGCGAATTGTGAGCCTAGAGTTGATATTGCTGGATAGTCGGTTTCGACGTGCACCGTCGGCAGGGACAGATCTCCGTAGGTGTGTGACATTATTGAGGCTGCACCAAACCCTCCCAAGCAGATTTCAGTGATGATTTTCCCTGCGGCGTAACCTCCAAGAGCTTTGATTCCAGCGTCGATGATCACGGCTCCTAACGGATGTTTTTCCACATTCACCGCGAAAGGAACGGAGTTCTTCATAAACTCTCGGAAAATTTCTAGGCCCTTTTTATTCACGCTTATTGTCAATTCTCCACAACCTCCTGAGTTTAGAGATATTTCTCACACCACTTTAGATTTGGGT
>CAZAQQ010000142.1:0-4649 GCA_964487485.1 uncultured Candidatus Bathyarchaeia archaeon
TGCCTACGTAGCTTCGAGGATGGAGCAAGCTGGGGCAGATGCCCTAGAACTTAACGTTTCTTGCCCTCACGCGAAAATATCGGCCATTGGGCAGAGCCCCGATCTCACGGCGTCCGTTGTAAAAGCAGTTAAAGGAACGGTTAGGATACCTGTCTTTGTCAAGCTTACTCCTAATGTCGCTGACCTTGTGTCTATATCGCAAGCTGCTGAAAGGGCGGGAGCAGACGGTCTTACTTGCATAAACACTGTACGCGCAATGACGATTGATTTGGATACACATAAACCAATTCTTGGAAATAAAATCGGCGGGTTATCTGGGCGAGCTATCAAACCCATAGCGGTAAGATGTGTCTATGAAGTGTATGAGGCTGTGAACACGCCGATCATAGGTTCTGGAGGTGTCTGGAATTGGCGGGATGCAGTTGAGTTTTTCTTGGCCGGCGCCTCAGCTGTGCAAGTTGGAACAGCTGTCCTTCACAAAGACCTAAGCGTGTTCAGCCAGATCAACAGAGGAATCAGCAAATACATGCACGCGAAAGGTTGCGCAAACTTGAAAGATTTGATCGGGCTGTCTCATCGCGCGTAATGAACTTGCAGGTTGCTTGAGGCATTTCACAAATCGGTTACAACCTTCGCCGGAGCGTGAATCATTTCCCTTTCCGAGCAAATGCGGTTTAGTTTAGCTCACAAGCAACTTGTGCTCGTGTTGGGTGGAACTTACCCTTTTCGTGGACAACGTGATAGTTAATAAAGTGGTAAACGAAGAACTTGTGCAAGTTACCGGAGAATAGTGATAGTAGCGTAGCGCCATGTCAAAGCAATTACGTGAAAACCGAATAGCGACTATTGACAGGTTGATGAATGAACACCCTGATCTAAACGCGCAGTTGCATTTATACAAGGCAATCTTTAGGGCTCAGGAGAAAGCGAGGGCGGCTCTTCATAGTAAGGCTGCTATGGAATGGGGAAGTCACCTTGCGATTAAAGAGCTTGAGCAGCGTGCCCTCGCATCTAAGAAGCCGCTAGTTAGTTTTCTGAACCTTAGAACTTCAGACGAGGGTATTCTCCTCGAGACTTTTAGGCAAGTTGCGGAAGGGCTTATGCAACAGGAAATTGCTGCCGGAGAGCTCCGCAGTCTCCTAGCCAAGTTGGACACTGGAGAGTTTGATGTTAAGAAACTTGTTGGCGCTGCCTTGGGGGAGGGTATGAAGGTCTTCGAGGAGTATGCTGAGAGGCTGGATGTGGAACCTGATTTGTTGTTTTTCATAATTGACATGTCGATTCAACCGTTCTTGGAAGGAATCGCAGAGAGTGTCAGCACCTTTTTCTTGGAGAAGTGGTGGCAAGCTTTCTGTCCTGTTTGCGGTAGAAGGCCTATAGTGGCTAGACTTGTGAACCGCAAGCGCTACTTAATCTGTAGTTTATGCGGAGCCGAGTATCTTGCAGACTTATTCCTTTGTACGTACTGCGGGAACGTCGATCCACAAACTCTGAAATTTCTCGTTATTGATGGTCGACCGGAGTGTCAAATTGACTTCTGTGAGAAGTGCAAACACTATTTGAAGATAATAGATGAAAGCTGCTTGAAGACTCCTATTCCAAAAGGCCTAGAAGATTTGTTGACTCTGAACCTTGATACGACAGCGAAAGATGCTGGGCTAGTCAGAGATTGACTCCTAGAATCAACCCCACGGGGGCTCCTCAATGGCTTGGGCTTTGCAATCGAAATCTTGAGCCTTCGTTTCACCATCTGCTAGAACGACTGTCGCCTTAATCTCTTCA
The DNA here is from genome assembly GCA_964487485.1 of uncultured Candidatus Bathyarchaeia archaeon. Lineage (GTDB taxonomy): Archaea > Thermoproteota > Bathyarchaeia > 40CM-2-53-6 > CAZAQQ01 > CAZAQQ01. Next base: position 1,783 of record CAZAQQ010000142.1, read on the forward strand.
TAGCCGGGTACAGATGCCCATATGTCATACGTGTCTGCTTGGAGGCCAGCAAATTCATAGAAGCCATTTTCGTCAATAAGCGCATAGCGATTGGCAACTGGCAATGTGAGAATCACTCTGCCGCCTGAAAGTGGCCTTTTCGTTCTGGAATCCCTAACGTAGCCACAGATGTTAGATGTTCCCCTTGCTTCAACTAGAGAAAAATTGACGACTTTCGTCTCATTCTCTTTGATCGAAACGGTTTTGCGCTCAGGCCGAAAACCTTTGAGGCTGACAGATACATCGTAGTTTCCGACAGAAATATTTTCAAATTCATAGGATCCATCGAACAGTGTCATAGTTTCTTGCCCGTCGCAAGTTACTTTCGCGGCGCCGATCGGGTTCGCCCACTCGCTAAGAACACATCCCACTATTTTCGACTTGGGGGCAGCAGAGTTTCCCAATAGCCTCGCCTCCATACGGGGTATCACGTATTTCTTTCGAGTGCTGATTGTTAGGGGCTGGCTTAAGTCTATCTCTGGATCCATGACAACTGTTCTTTTAGCATTTCCGCAGTGGAAAAGCTGAAGCTTCTTTGGAAGCAGTGCCTCGAAACACTTATTATTCCTTTGTCGCACTGGACTTGTATGTCATATGTCGTTCAAGCGATGAATCTGACTAAGAAATTCGGCGACTTCACTGCTGTGGACGGCATAAATTTTCAAGTAAATGCTGGAGAATGTTTCGGTTTCCTGGGCCCAAACGGCGCTGGCAAAACTACTGCGATTAGAATGGTTTGCTGTGCGTCGCCGAAAACCTCAGGCGAACTGAAGGTCGCAGGTATGGACATTGACAACCATCAGAGTGAAATAAAAGCATTGCTTGGCATTGTTCCCCAAGAGAATAATCTAGACCCTGATTTCACTGTTTGCGAGAATCTAGTTGTGTACGCACGATACTTCGATATCAGGAAGGCTGAGGCTGAAGAGAGGGCGGCGAAGCTGCTTAACCGATTTGAACTTAGCGACAAGAAAAACGCAGCTATTGAAACGCTGTCCTCTGGGATGAGGAGGAGACTGATGATCGCGAGGGCGCTGATCAATAAGGCCAAGATATTGATCCTAGACGAACCCACAACAGGCCTAGATCCCCAGGCGAGACATTTGATTTGGGATGAACTTCGGAAGCTGAGGAGAGAGGGCATATCCATAATTTTGACTACCCATTACATGGAGGAAGCTGAGGAGCTTTGCGATCGACTGGTAATCATGAACTGCGGCAGAATTGTAACTGAGGGTCCCCCTAGCTCACTTATCGAAAAGCATGTTGGAAAAGAAGTCTTGGAGGTTGAAGGAAACAGCGAGGTTCTGTCCTATTTGCAGCGAAACTATTCTCAACTAGATTTTGAAGCAACTGGTAGCCTGATTCAAGTTTTCGCACCTGAGCTGGAGCGCCTTATGAATGAGCTACTAGGCAAATTCGAAATCAAGAAGGCAATTCTCAGGAGAACCACGTTGGAGGATGTGTTCCTAAAATTGACCGGGAGGAGGCTGAGGGAGTGATGTGGGGGATGTTGTATTTCAAACCTTGCAAGATAACTTGGAGGGTTTGGAAAGTTTGGAGGAGAAACAAAGATGCGTTCATGAAGACCTACATAACGAACTTCATACCACCTTTCTTGGAACCAGTATTATACCTGTTGGCTCTAGGATTCGGGCTCGGCATTTACATCCAAAAAATTGATGGAGTTCCATATGCTGCATACATCGCGCCTTCTCTAATCGCCATATCAATGATGTATTCAGGGTTTTTCGAGTGCACCTACGGCTCCTACGTAAGAATGTATTACCAGAAAACTTTCGACGCCATCATTGCCACTCCAGTAAGCCTAGACGAGGTTATCGCAGGAGAAATCCTTTGGGGAGCCACAAAAAGCGCAATCAACGCGTCGATCATGCTGATAGTAATAACCTTATTCGGCCTCGCAGCCTGGCCTCAATCTCTATTGGTAATACCCTTAGCCTTCCTAGCGGGATTAATGTTCGCTTCCATTGCAATGTGTTGCACAGCCGTAGTTCCAAACATAGACTCATTCAACTACCCCATTTTCCTGCTAATCACTCCCATGTTCCTGTTCAGCGGAACATTTTTCCCAATATCCGTACTGCCGAGACCAATCCAACTCATATCTCAAATTTTCTTGCCCTTAACCCATGTTGTGAAAGTGACAAGAGAATTGACGCTTGGTGTCGTGAGTTGGTCAACAACCCCTAATCTAGTATGGATAGCAGCTGCTTGCGCGATCTTCCCCACTCTCTCAGTGAACTTGATGAAAAAGAGATTGATTGCCTAGTTACCCGGCACTTCCACAGGTTTATAGGGCTATACTACTTTTGCAGTGGACCAAGGAGCATGAAGAGAATCCATATTCCTGGAATCAACATTAGGATGAAGAACCATAGCTTCCGATACCTTTCTGAACGTCGCTGCTCATTCATGAAGCTGCTTTCACACTTGATTGAACAAAACTTCTTATCGGGCGCAACTGCTTCTCCGCACACAACGCAGTGGCGATGCCTCTCAATGGCAACTCCCTTTTTCATAGGCCCCACAAACACGATGGTAGGGCTGTAGATGCTCTTAAGGCTATTGCGCCTGTCTGACGCTGATAGGTTTTTTAAATGCAGCAATTGCTTAAGAGTAGGAGGATTCCAGTGCTTTCACTAGGCTGTATACGGTCTCGATTGTTGTAGCTTCAATCCCCAACTTTCTAGCTCGTTTTACCAAGAAGCCGATTGTTTCATCGACTTCAGTCTTTTTCTTGTTTGAAACGTCTTAGAGCATTGAAGCTTTTATGTTTACGATCCCACTTTCCTCCATCTGGCGAC
>CAZAQQ010000143.1:0-4635 GCA_964487485.1 uncultured Candidatus Bathyarchaeia archaeon
CGTAGCCTTAACCTATCATCCTTGTTCAAATATGGCAAAATGGATAGGAATTGGCAGTCACTCATATTCCTAACAGTTCTATTCGCGAATCTTTTTGGATCAGCTCGATGCTTTGGCTGAGATCCTTCTCTAGGCGTAAAGACTAATCCCCATTTCTCAAATATCCGCCACGGATAGGTTGTGAGAAGTTCCAGCAATACTTCAATATCCTTGCCCTTGACTACATAGCGGCCGCCTCACATGTATTTGCAATCAACATTCAGAATAAATGAAAGTAATTACAGATGAGCCTCTAAAGATGCTTTTTCAAGAATCGCGAGCGTAGAAGTTTCTCATTCTTTTGCGAACTTTCTTGCACTTAAAGCAGTAAAGGTGCCCACCCTTCAAGACAAGCTTACTGTTGCATTTCCAACATCTTTGGATCAGATTTCTAGATTTCAAATTCTCCGCACCGTTCGAATCTGTTCTACAGCACTGGGTATATGCAGGGGCATACTTCTACTCCCGCTTCTATCAAGCGTCCGCACCATGGACAAACCTTTGGGTCACTGTTATCTTTCTCTGTCAATTCCTTAGCCTTCAACATGATCACCTCCGCTAGAAGTCTCGAAAAACCGCAAGAAACTAGGTAAAAGACTAAGCTTGTTCAGAGTAGAACCTCGAAAAGAAAGAGAGCTGAGAATAAGTGCTTTGGGTTTGAAAGTGGTAGCGAAAATTCGAGCGCTCCCTGTGTTCCTTAGTGAGAGTGTACTACCTGCACATCCGTTTCCGATAGAATGCTTAGTTGAAGTTTGAATTACGTCGATTTCGGCTTGGCTTGACCCGATGGGTGCAGGGGCGATGTGTCTCTGGACAGAACGTAGATCAGCGGATTGAGTCAGTGGAGGAGCAGGCTCTCTCGAAAACATAGTCACCTTCGTAAAGGCTATCACCCATGTACCTTCACCTGCCCTATTGATTTTGGAAACATTCATCCATGAGCGGCCGTATATTAGCTTTGTGTTGATTGGTAACTCTTCGAGGAACAAGAGCTACGGTAAGCAGGCTGCTAACTGTCGGAAGATATGTTGCCAAAAACTTTATTCGGGTTCCTTTCTCTCCGCCAGAACTTCACTCGGACAACAGGTCTGAACTCGGTTTCGCCATGATGAGCAATATTGCAATTCCCAAGCCCATCATAGCCGATGAACCGCCGTGCATGTTCGGAGGTTTGGTGCGCCGCTAGGTCTTGATCCTACCCAAGCGAATTTCTCAGGAAACCTTGAGTAAACAAGGAGTTTGGGGGTGAGGGTTCAGCGAATTTTGAGGGTTTTGAGCCCAACGACTATTTATTGAAGTAGCGAATAGTTATCCAACGATATGTACAACGAGACAGTACTCCGACATTACCGAAATCCAAGGAACGTCGGCGAAATTGAAGATGCAGACGGTATTGGAATCTACATGAGTGATTTTTGTGGAGACATAACCAAGTTCTGGATAAAAGTTGCAGAAGGCAAGATAATAGACGCAACATACAGAACTCAAGGATGTGCAGCTTCAATAGCATGCGGCAGCGTACTCACGGAACTTGTCAAGAACAAGAGCGTAGAAGAGGCCTTGAAAACTACGAAGGATGATGTAGTATATGCCTTAAACGGCTTACCGGAACAAAAAATCCATTGCTCTGTTTTGGCACTTGATGCTCTACAAGATGCTATTCGCGACTATCTCTTCAGAAACAAGTTGCCCGTACCCCAAGAACTCACTGAAAAACATGAGAAAATGAAGCCGTTGTTAGAAGAGATGAAACAAAGAGGCTATCTCCTGATCTAGCAACTTAGCCACATGAAAAACCTAGACGCTAAGAAAAAACTCTATTTCCGATTGCATACTCGTGGATGTTCCAAGATAATGATTGTCGAGATGGTACCAAGCCCCTTTGAGCTTTCCAATAACCAAAAAAAAGAACAGTAAAAAAGGAGGTAAGAAAAGAGTTAGCTAGCGTAGAACCGAACCTGAACAAGTCTGCTCCCTTGATTGTCGTATTGCCAGAAGTTGGCAACTCCTGCCAGCAAAGTAGCGAGATATTCTAATATCCACATCCCCTCGTAGTAGAAGAGACCTGTCGCATCCTTCCAGTTGGGTTTTCCGCTGTGCCCGCCTACCTTGACCGTACTGACCGGAAGATAGTGCTCGTCAGTATCCTTGTAGTAGATCCAGCCTGTGATGTTCGTAGATCCGCACGGATATGCCGAGACTGGCCGAAGTTCATAGCTAGAAAGATAGAAACCTAGGATAATATTCAGAGAAGTCTTGAGATTTCCGAATATCGTAGTGACTAGGGGGCTTCCTCCAATCGGACGCTAACCGTGCCCGTCCTTTTTCCCCTCACGACTTGAAGTTCAACGTATTCGCCAACTTTTCTTTTCCTTAACTCACGGACTAGATCATCCATAGATTTCAGTTCGCGACCGTTGAGCCCTATTATTACGTCGCCTGGCCTCAAACCCGCCTCATATGCAGGGCTTCCTTCCATGATGTTTACTATGACTGTTCCTCGATCCTCTGGTAGATCATAGTATCTAGCAATGCTCTCTGTGACTGTTAATCCAGATATCCCAAGCCAAGGCCTGAAAACCCTTCCATAACTAATCAATTCCTCAGCTACAGCCCTAGCGGTGTTAATAGGTATCGCGAAGCCAATACCCTGAGCAAATGGAATTATCGCCATATTGAGCCCAATAACTTGACCCTTACTGTTGATCAAAGGGCCTCCACTATTGCCCGGATTTATCGCTGCATCGGTCTGGACTAGGTCTTCATATATCCGACCCTCGACATGAAGGTGCCTTTTCACAGCGCTTACAACGCCAAAAGTCACGGTAGGGCCCTGTAGGAGGAAGCCGAACGGGCTTCCTATGGCTGCAACAAATTGTCCTACTTGCAATTTATCTGAATCGCCTAGCTCCGCTGCAGAAAGGTTCTCTGCGTCCACCTTCACCACAACTATGTCGCCACCGCTGTCTGCACCTATCACGCGGCCGGGAAGTTTCCGGCCATCAGCCAAAGTGACCTCAACTCTTTCCGTACCCGCAACAATGTGATAGTTTGTTAGAATGTAGCCTCTTGAATCTATGATTACACCGGAGCCTAGGCCGCGCATGGGCACAACGTCAAAGAAGCTTTCTCGAACCAAGCGTAGAGTGTTTATGCTTACGACGCTTGGGTTGACCTTCTCTATTGCTTTAGTCAAACCTTCTTCGTTAAGAGGCAGCATACTTTAACCACTAGAAGTCTAGAGTAAGAGGCATTTCATAGATGGTTTGCCCTCGGAGCTTCTGTTACCATATAGTAACAAGTCACTATATAAACGTTGTTACCAAGAGGTAATTAACCCAACCTAGACGCCTCTAAAATCTAGGGCAAGTGTCTAACCTCGAGTCCCGTGATTCAATCAAGAAAAAGCGTACCAATGTTCATATTGTAGACGCTTGTCCAACTCTTTGGTTCTGGTTAAGGTTTAATACGATGATCTTCACGAACAGACAAAGGGAAGCCTGTTGCCACTGGGAACTCAAGGCACAGGCTTTTGGAACACAGGCGATGAGCACGACGAACTGGGACACATAAGCGAAGAGCTGATTAATAGAACGCGAATGGTTGAAATCGGTTTGTTTAGCTGCCTATGAGCGCTTTAAGGGGCGGTAGAACCAATTCACATATTCTAATCTGGTGTTTCAGCGTCAGCCTTCCTACAGCCCAGCCGAAGACTCCGCCTGCCAACACGTCTAAAGGCCAGTGGGCACCCACATAGATCCTGCTGAAGCTTACTGCCAGGGCCAGAATCCAGAACAACGGTCTCAGACTTTTCCTTCCATTTCCGATAACCACAGCTGATGTAAAAACGTTCTTCGCATGCCCGCTTGGGAAACTATAGCCGCTAACAACATCTAGAACCCTTGCTTCGCCAATGACTTGGAAGGGCCTATATCTCATCAGCGAAAGCTTGATTGGGAGGAAAATCATTCCACCAACTACGATGGCGAATGCCAGTAGAGCTGCTTCTTTTCTTCTGTTGCCAAACCAAAGTAGAGCGGCTGCAATAAGCCAGAATGCTGTGGAGCCTACGTACGTGATGCTGGAGAAAAGGGAGTCTAGGCCGGGAGACGCGAGTCCAAGATTCACATCCTTGAAGAGCGTTGAATCGTACGCTGCAAGCCAAAGAGGGAAGACCTCCCTACCTCGCCACTCATACCTAGCCAACACGAATTCGTCGAGCATCAAGTAGGCTGAGACAAGCCCGATAATAACGATGAGGGCTAACCCTCTTATTTTGAGCCGTCTCGACTCAGCGTTGCTCGACAATTTGCAGATCATAGCGTTAAGCGCTCTTTGACTGTGCTCCGACGAACTACAACAATACCTCTTCAAACAATATATTCCCTATCCATGGTTGGCGGTTTCAGGAAGGAGATTTTGAAAAAACAGGCGCAGATGATTTCTATATATACACCCCCATCGCGCTTGTAAGCCTGCCATAACTGTTCAACTCTCCTATGTGACACGCGCTGGATCAAAGCCAACTCGCCTGTACCCCTCCCCCTCAACTTCTCATGGATGATCCAACGTATCTTCCGCTCATTCAGCTTAACC
>CAZAQQ010000144.1:0-4622 GCA_964487485.1 uncultured Candidatus Bathyarchaeia archaeon
TTTGACACGATTCCCGCTGCTAGGAACGCAGCGGCTTTAGAAGCGAAGGGAGAAATATTGGTTTCAATGGATCCAGACGTAATTGTGCCGGGGAATACTCCTAACAGACTCGAGGAAGCGTTTAAGGAAGAAAGGGCTGTTGCCGCTGCTTGCGACGTATATGTCTACCCTTGGGAGCAAACTCCCAGCGACAGAGTCTTTTGTAAGATGCTAAATCTCCGCTTCAAGCTCGGCTTCTTTCTAGGCCGTCCTGAAGGGCGTGGAGAATTTCAAGCATTTAGAAGGACTGCTTTTCAAAGGATAGGGGGCTACAACGACAGGCTTTATGCTGGAGAGGACTCGGATGTCCTGCTTCGAATCTCAAGGATTGGAAAAGTCGTGTACTTGAGGAATTTTGAAGTCTACGAGTCTCCAAGAAGATATAGAGTTAAAGGCCACATCAGAACGGGTCTGTTGTGGGCGGGCAACTCATTGAGATATTATCTCGGAATTCCAATAACGCGATACGAACGGGTTCCAAAGAATTAACATCCCATCCGACCCGTGGCACAGTAAAGCTTTCCTTCACTTGTCCCATCCTGAAACTTGTCATCAGAACCCTTTAGGTACCCTGAAACGTAATATGAATAAGGCTGTGGAATGTACGGTTTGATGCGGTGAGCTGTATGCCCATTTGCCCCATAGACACAGGTAGATACGGAAGCCCTGAAATGAGGCGCATATTTGAGGAGGAAAATAGGCTTCAAAAATTTTTGGATGTCGAAGCAGCTGTAGCCTACGCCCTAGCCGCCGTAAACATGATTCCTAAGGAAGCGGCTGAGGAGATAGGGCGGAAGGCAAATGTGAAGTATGTTAAACTAGCTCGATGCAAAGAAATAGAGAAGTCCATAGGCCATGATTTGATGGCAGTTGTGCGAGCTCTCACGGAAGCATGCGACCCAGAGGCTGGCAAATGGGTTCACTATGGATTGACAAGCTACGACGTAGAGGATTCAGCTACTGCTCTTCAATTCAAGGAAGCCCTAGAGATCACTAAATCGGACATTCTTGAGTTGGAGGCCACTCTCCTTGAGTTGGCTGATAAACATCGAGATCTGATAATGGCTGGCAGAACTCATGGACAGCACATGGCTGTAATAACGCTTGGCCTTAAGTTCGCTGTCTGGATGAGGGAATTGGCGAGACATAGGGAAAGGCTGGAAGAAGCTAAGAAAAGAATCCTAGTGGGTAAAATGTTGGGCGCCGTAGGCACAGGCGCTGGCTTAGGGGATCAAGCGCTCGAGATTCAGGAGATTGCTTTAGGTAGGCTAGGATTGAAGCCGGCGGAAGGAGTAACTCAAATCATACAAAGAGATGTTCACGCAGAGCTTATCTCAGTTCTAGCACTAATCTCATGCAGTCTTGACAAATTCGCCCTAGAAATTAGGAACTTGCAGAGAACTGAAATACAGGAGGTAATGGAGCCCTTCCGGCCGGAAGAACAAGTCGGCAGCTCAGCGATGCCTGCTAAGAGGAACCCTGAAAAAAGTGAGAGAGTAAGTGGCCTAGCTAAACTCATGAGATCTCTAGTTATTCCAGCCTATGAAAACATACCCCTGTGGCATGAACGCGACCTGACCAATTCAGCCAACGAACGATTCATTTTCCCCATGGCATTTCTCCTCCTTGATGAAATGCTGAAGAAAATGAAAAGCATCCTTAAAGGCCTCGTCGTTTTCCCAGAGAATATGAAGAGGAATCTAGAACTGACCAAAGGTCTGATCCTCTCAGAGAGAGTTGCCCTTAAACTTGTTGAGAAAGGCATTGGAAGACAGGAAGCCCACGAATTGGTGAGAAAATGCTCCATGAAGGCATTGAGAGAAAACATTAGTTTCAAGGAAGCTCTGCTTCAAACCAAGGAAATTTCATCTAGGCTTAAGGAGCACGAAATTGATAAGTGCCTAGACTATGGCGGATACCTAGGCGTTACACAGCAAATAATAGACAACGCCATAAAAGCATCCAAGTCGGAAATACAGAGGGAGAGAAATCCGAAGTAGAAGCTTAAGGCTTCATTAAGTTTTCTAGGCAGAAACTCATACCTCGAAGTAGACGATAGTAGCGATTTTCGATTTGGGCTCGATATCCGTCGCAATCTGCAGAGATGCGGCTAGAAACGCCACTCCGATAGTCCTGAGAATGATGAAAAATCTGAATCATCGTGGCAGCGACGCTTTTGGAGTAGCTTCGCCAAAAGAGCTAGTGTTGTCTGAAAAGATCAGCGAACTAGAGGAGGCCAATTTGCGTTCCCCCATCTCCATGGCATATGGTCTAATGAGAATCTTTCCGAAAGACATTCCCCAGCCAGTCAAAGCCAGAGAATACGTGATCGCCTTTGATGGTAGAATATATCCCTCAACCAGCCCAGATGTCGAACAAGCTCAGCGGAGAATTGGCGAAGGAGACCCTCTCCAAGGATTGAGAAACCTGATTGAGACGGGAGATGGAGCCTACGCCATAGCCATGCTGCGCAACAGTGAGGTTTTCCTAGCAAGGGATCCGATTGGGTTGAAGCCTTTGTACTATGGAGAGAGTGAAGAATTTGTGGCAGCGGCTTCTGAAAGAAAAGCTCTATGGGACATTGGCATACGAGAAGTTACCACTTTTCCACTTGGACACATAGCAAGGGCGACAGCTTCCGGGTTTTCTTTTGATAAGATCCAAAGCCTTGTCCAACCGCCGATCAAGCAAGTTGACATGGATACGGCTGTTAGACAACTAAAAGAGTTGCTGCTTGCCTCCCTTTCAGCTCGGACAAAGGATGTGGAGAAGGTTGCAGTTTCCTTCTCGGGAGGGGTTGACAGCAGCGTAATAGCTCTGTTGGCGAAGTTGGCGGGACTTGAGGTGAAGTTGATATCGGTAGGAATGGAGGGGCAAAGCGAGTTAGAGCATGCAAGGCGCTCAGCTGAAGAGTTGGGTCTTCCCTTGACGATTAGCAGGTTTACGCCTGCAGATCTGGAAGAAGCAGTTGGAGAAGTTCTCTGGCATATTGAAGAGCCTAACCTGTTGAAGTTCAGCGTGGCTTTTCCAATCTATCTTGCAGCGAGGGCTGCTTCAAGGGGAGGCTTCAAAGTTCTGCTAGCAGGACAAGGAAGCGACGAACTTTTCGGCGGCTACAGGAGGTTTCTGAAGCCCCTGGCGGAGGGATCGCCTGAAAAAGCTTTGGAAGAAATTTTTCGCAGCGTTGCGCAGTCCCATACGGTAAACTATGAACGCGATGAGAAAGCGTCCATCCCCCACAAGGTCGAGCTAAGACTTCCCTACGCAGATTGGAAAACCATTCAATACTCACTATCCCTTCCATTAGGACTCAAGATTGCTAGCCCAAGCGATTTGCTTAGAAAAAGAGTTTTGAGAAAACTGGCAGAGACCCTAGGTATTCCAAAATCCATGTCGGAAAGGCCTAAAAAAGCAATCCAATATGCTACCGGTGTCAGTAAAGCTCTCAAGAATCTAGCCAAGAAAAATGGGCTTGATTCAACTCAATACCTTGAAAGAAGGTTTAACGAAGTCTTCTACTCCAAAGGATGAATTACAATCCTTTTTCTGAATTTCCAGCGAACTTGCCTTTCCCTTCAAATGATTCTCCTGCCGATAACTTCAACTCTCGAGAGCTTTTGACTTGGGTGTATTTTGAAGCTATACTGGCCAACGTTGCGTCGTCAGTTACCAACGTTAGCTCTCTGGATTTCGCAACTTGGATGTAGGTGGCATCGTAGAATGTTATCCCATCCTTAAAGGCTACCTTCATTGTGTCTAGGAAGCTCAACTGTGAAAACTGTATGACCTTGATTCGGTTGGCTACGTTCATCGCAACGTTTATGAGTGCATTCACATCCTCTTCATTGAGTTTTCTAGTTAAAGTCCTAAGCTTCCAAATTGAATTTCCAACTTCGTAGAGCGTCAGGTCTAGGAGCTGCTGTCCCCTCATCAAATTCAATGCGTCCTCTCCACGTTGCATCATAATGTTGACGAAAGAGCTGGCGTCAAAGAGTAGCGCCAACTCATCTTTCCTCCCTCGTAGCTCTAACAGCGGAGACAACTTCCTCGATGGTGAGCCTTCCTTTCAATCTGAGGCTTACCTCTCTAAGCCTCTCCCTCAACGCCTCATCCTCAATCCTATTAACTTCTTCCTGGATTGCCCTTCGAACCACTTCGCTAACCTTGATCCTGTACTTTACAATCTTCTCCTTCAGGTCTGTGGATATTTTCGCTGATATAGTTGTTGACCGCATGTTGTTTCCCTCATGTAATACTAGATGGTAATACCTATAAGTATTACCGAACTGTCCAACCAACCCGCAGCAAACGCGTTTGATTCTCTAGCATGCAATGTGATTCGTTTTTGGAACTGTCGGTAATGTTTACTAGGGGAGTTTTCGGTATTTACGTTTGGTGAGGCTCTTGCGTACAGTCACCTTCAAAGTTGACGAGGAATTGAAGAAGAAGATGAGCGCGGTCAAGATTAATTGGTCTAAATATGTTCGAGGGGCTATTCGGCGGAGGGTTAAGCGAGAGAAGAGGAGAGACGCAGCTGAAAAACTTCTTGAAAGTTTGAAGTCGGGGAAGCATATTGCTCCGAA
>CAZAQQ010000145.1:0-4590 GCA_964487485.1 uncultured Candidatus Bathyarchaeia archaeon
GTTCGTCTTTCCTCGCTATTTTAAGGGATTGAAACATGTATAGCCCACCAACGGGGATGATGAGTATACCTCCAGGCTTCAGTTGCTCAATTAGCGGCTGTGGTATTTGCGGGGCGCCAGCTGTCACCAAGATTCTTTCGTAAGGAGCTCTTCGCGGATATCCTTCAGAGCCATCTGCGTGTATTACCGTTACCTTGTTTCCATAGTCCGCATTCTCCAAATTTCTTCTGGCAAAATCAGCAAGCTCTTCTATTATCTCTACCGTGTAAACATGGCCTTGTCTTTCTCCGCGCCTAGGAGCTACAATCTCAGCTATGGTAGCGGCATGGTATCCGCTTCCGGCACCAATCTCTAGGACAATGTTCCCCGGCTCTAATTCTAGTGCTTCGTTCATGATTGCGACCATGTGTGGAGCTGAGATGGTTTGACCTTGGCAGATGGGTAGAGGAGAGTCAACGTAGGAAAACTCATGCAATCTTTCAGGCAAGAACTTCTCCCGCGGAACAGCCAACATGGCTTGGATAACTCTATCCGTTTTCAGTATACCTTCGCTTATCAAAGCGTTTACACGCGCTTTTCTTTGCTCTTCCAAGCTACTGCCTCTGAAGGCCATGTTCTTATTTGCTACTCCGTGGGAATGGAGTTATTGGGCTCTAGCATATGAGGGTTACCGAGTCTGTAGAGGCTTGGGGGCATAGCAAAATCAGGGCCAACCACAGAACCACGTTTGAAATTACTAAGGATCAACACTTGACCGAACGGGGAGATTGTGTTGTAGCGGTGGGAGCAACTAAAGGTGCAGCCGACCTATCAAGAGAGTTTAAAGAGCTCTTGCGGAACAATTCTGCTAAAGTGGCTGTGACAATAGAGGTTGAGGGATATAGGGAAGTAGCTTCAGGCAGAGGCTGCGAACTGTTTTCGCTAACGCATCCAAAAGATTTGGTTGCGAGGAAAAGTCGTTATGTATGCCCCAGAACATTCATGTCGTGTTCAGACAAGGCGGCATGTGACTTTCCACGAACTTTCGTGAATCTTCTCCGGCACCCAAATCGTAGGATTAACATTACATTGCTTGCAGAAATCTAGATCAGATTATTCTAGCATCAATGACTACCTGCCACTCATGGGGCGCCGTAGGCCGCATCAACCTCGAGTGGAGTAACCTCTCTACCTTTCGTTTGGCAAGCGAAATGTTTTGACTCAACTCTTCTATAGCGTTATCCAGAGGCTGGGGATCGTCGGAGAAGGAATAGTAGTGCATAATTCCACCGGTTGGCTTCAGAGCTTTACAGGTCGTTCCGACGAACTTCTCCGCTTCTGTTGGCAAATTCATTATGACTCGATCCGCTATGCCTGACAGCCTTTCCTCAACAATTTTTTCTGCATCTCCAAGTATGCCCGTGACTTTTCCTCTCACATTGTTCAAATTCGCGTTTTCAGCTAGAAACCGTATCGCATAGGGGTTCACGTCAATTGCGTAAACTCTCACGTCTCTAAGTCTTTTCGCGATTAGGATCGAGAAGGGTCCTACTCCAGCAAACATATCCACAACCACTTCTCCCTCCCCGACTTGGTGCGCTACTCTTTGATGCTCAAACGATAGCCTAGGACTGAAGTAGACTCTCTTCAAGTCTAGTCGATAAATGCAGCCATGCTCCCTGTACAGAGTTTCAGTTTTATCTTTGCCAGCAATATTTTCAAGCTCTCTTAGGCGGAGAGGAGTGCTAACAGCGCCCGCCTTAGCCATAACTGTGTGAATATTACGATTGACCTTTAGAATTGCTTCGCCTATCTGTTTCCTGTGTTCACGTAACTCAGGTAGGATCTCCACAACGGCGACTTCGCCAACTATGTCGATCGACTTAGGTAAACTTGCTAGGAGGTGTGGGGGAAGCTGCCCCTCCAGTGCTTCAAGCAAAGTCCTTGGCCTTTTAGTCTTCTCTGTGAATTCATCCATCCCTAGTTGGAATCCAATGATCTCCTTTTCCATCGCCCCAGCTTCCTCTTTGGAAGGCCTTCTGAGTACCGGTATTATGATACTGTCTTCAGCAACTCTAATCCTTAGACTTTCATCTAGAAGCTGGATGCTTCTAAGGTGTGCAATCGCTGCTTCGCCATTTTTCTTAGAAACCCTTACGCTTGCGGCCTTCCTTCGCTCTCTTTTCTGCCCTGAAGAAATGTGAACCACCTTTTTAGCTGCGCTTGGGCTATGAGGAGGAAAACTACTGGGAGAAGTGATGGGAAACCGTTTTCACATCGTCATATGTTTTGACTTAAGGAGCAGATTCTTTTGTTTCACCCTTTGTGGTAAGGGTTATTTCGATGGTGGAGACAGGTCTCTTACCTCCCTCTCGCAAAACCACATCTTCCGTTCCAATGGTTGCCTTGCTTACATTCAAGTTTCCCATAAATCTACGTTTGGTAATTTCAGCAACATCCACAGCTGTTGATATTGCTCTTCCACGAGCCTTTAACGTGACCTCCTCCACCCCTGAGCTGAAAAGGGTTATGACCGCGAGCACGTAACTCATTACTGGCTTGTTCCCGACGAATACGCTGTTCGGCGATTTGGACAACATGTTCATCCTCGCAAGTGGGGTTCTATCCAACCTATGCGATCCCCACAATTTAAGTACTTTCAGGTTGGTGTGAACCGTGAAGCTGGCATTATCCAAAAGCCAGCCTGAAATTCGTCACTGAGGATAGACTTATTTGGCTCTATCCGAGAGAGCTCACTTCATGACTCTGAAAGTTGCTAGCGAAGTAAGAAGTCGCTTTCCCGGACTACAGGTCTTAGCCGCTGACATTAGGAATGTCAAAGTAGTCAGAGAGAGTGCAGAGCTGGAAAAATTCAAGGTAAGCATGCTTGCAGAAGTCGAGAAGAGATATGATCTTCAATCTCTAAAGGATGTAGCAGTTTTCAGGGCTTACCGAGATTTCTTTTGGAGAGCAGGATTAGACCCAACTAAAGTGAGACCTGCTGCTGAAGCGTTGATCCGAAGAATATTGCGAGGCAGCCCTCTCCCCAACATAAACAGCCTCGTTGACGCCTACAATCTAGCCTCAATCAAAACAGAAATAGCCCTAGCAGCCTTTGACGAGGACAAGCTAAAAGGCGAATTAGTAATGAGGTTTGCTGCTAATGGAGAAAAGTTTCGCGGAATTGGAATGCAGGAGCCGAAAGAATTGGGAGGCGGCGAAATAGTCATTTCTGACGCTGAGAAACTAGTGGCCATTTACCCGCATCGAGATGCTGAAGAAACAAAGGTTACTGAAGAAACAAGAAATGTCCTATTGCTCGTTTGCGGGGTTCCCGGAATTAAGGAAAAGATTCTAGCCGAAGCGGAGAAGGTTGCTGTTGACTATGTAGTGAGGTTTTGCGACGGCCGAGAATTCACAAGCAAGTCAACAGGCTAGAAAAAGCTGTCTAAAACCAGAATGTGTTAGCCATCCTTTTCCTTCTGGATCTCCCTTTGATCCTCCAGAAGCCGTTAGCATCCCGATAGTACTCAACGGAAAAATCCATTTAGAAAGTCCTCCTAGAGTTGCAAACCCTTCATAAGTCCGTTTCCACGCGTAACCTGACCGCAGTTACAGCACAGCAAAGCGTCATCGATCTCGTAGAAATCTCCCTGAGTTTCTATCAGAAACGTAGGCTGAAGCTTATGGCCGAATATTCTGCACCATATCAATTCTCGCCACCATCCGGGGCCTATGGACATTACTTGCACCGCCCCGTATTTAAGTGTTTCTATGTGCCACAAAAGCACTGACAGGCAACCACCGAATTCATGGAACTGCTCAAGGAAAGAATGAATGGCCATCTTGCTCAAAATGGCTAGAAAGAATGGGCACGGATATGCTTGGCCGACGGTCTTATTTAGTCCGAAGCAATTCTCAGCGAAACAGGATTTCTTTGGGATACTTGAATTGCCTTCCTGATTCTTAAACCGATGTCGGTCTTCCGAGCTTATAAGTGTTGGTGTGGAACAAAGAAACACTTAAATAGATGGAGGATAACCCCATTCACAAGAACGACTGCGCTAAAAGGGGTGATGGGTTAGGAATGAAAGCAATTGCCCGCAGCCAAATAGACTACGACGAGATGACTATGATCTATAGGCAGCGGCAACGCCTTATCCAGAAGCTTCTTGAGGAGGCGGAGCTTAGGGAACGTTATGAGGCAGATACAGAGTGGTGAGCTCGGTGGTCAGCCTCAGATCAGTGAGGTGCCATCAATAAGGAACTAGGCCCACCCTCTACACTGGCTTGTCACGCAAGAGGTTTGGGCCTTGAAGACGCTTTTTTGTCATTTCCTCTAACTCTCCTTCTTTGCAATGTCGCCTTGGAGAAGATCTTTCACAACCTTCTTGTTAGTTTTCCCTAATATTGTGAGTTGTCTAGCTGGAACGCTGTTCTTCTAGAGGGAACGGCTGAGTTCGCCAAGTCGAACTTCAGTGTCGGGCCTCCCGGTGCTACGTTATCATACGTGTTCTCAAGCTGGGACTTGGATTCTTCTCTGAGTCGGAGCTTAAGTGCTCAGCATTAATCATCGCCATAGTCTCACTGCCTCCGGACGAAGATTATGGC
>CAZAQQ010000146.1:0-1804 GCA_964487485.1 uncultured Candidatus Bathyarchaeia archaeon
TTCTGTCCAGCCGCGTTCCTGCCCAAAATTGAGGATTGGAACATTGAGGATCCTAAGGGCAAGACCCTAGAGCAGCTCAGGGAGATAAGGGACGTGATCAAAGGAAAAGTGCTTATGCTAATTGAAGGGCTGGATAAGCCGACAAAAGTGTGAGTTGATCATTTTCCGCAAGCGCAAGTAAATTAGATGGCTATTTTCCTACGGATCTTAATAAAGCCTCTAGCAATTTTGCGTCTTGTTTCTTTAACTGTTTTCCGTAGGCTCCTTTTGACTCGCGTTTTCGGCTTGGGTTTTCTCTTCGCTTTTCGCTTTTTCAACTTCTTACGTTTTGGCATGAAGTAGGATTAGGTGCGCTTCCAGTATAAAACCTTGGGGGCCCATCATGAAGGTAAGGCTGCAGCCTGACCTATTTTCCATTCTACCGCTTTCTTGGGGCAGCTCTCACTGCACTTTAGGCATTTGGTGCAATCCCTCAGCCTAAGTCCTTTAACAGGTGAAACGTTGACTGGGCATACTTTTTCGCAAACAGGGCAAGGTTTGCATCTGCCTCTATTCACACTGAGATTGATGAGATTCTTTAGGCTGAACAGGCGCAGCGTTGTTCCCAAGGCGCAGACGGAAGGGCACCAAGGCAGTAGTAAAGCTTCGAAAGCAAAGATTGCTGGGATGAAAAGCAAATCAAATCCAAAGGAACCATTTTGCGCATATGAGATTACGTTTCTACAGACCGCCCCCACAGGGCAAATCACACAGAAGACTGGGTAACGGAAGATACCGCTAGAAAAAACAATTGCTCCAAGGATGGCTATTCTTTCCTTCAAATCCAGCATTATCCTCTTTCGCATTTTCCCTTTGACTGCGCCTGCGAAGTCTCTAACTCCCTCAAATATCGATCCGGGAACGCACAACCATCCGCAGAAAACCCTTCCTAGCATGATTGTCAGTAGAAAGGCAATAGAGACTGGAAATAGAAGATTGGTAAGAAGAGCGCCTGCCGCTGCGGAAACCTGAAGGACCCCCAAAGGACAAGATACGGTGAATAGACCTAAGCTAAGGGTGCAAATTGATCCGTAGGCGAAGTTGAATGTAGGCCCCAAAGCAATTAAGGCCAACAAAAGTGCCGGGAGCACTATCCTAACGATTCTGACTACTAACTTTCTCGGAGAACCTGTCATATTCTCCGCTCTCCATCAGGGGTCAGCGCTAAAGCTTTCGGATCAGCCGGGCAAGCATACACGCATCTTCCACAGCCAATGCAAATACCAGCGTTCAAAATTGGTTTTCCATCCTCTGTTAATGTGACAGCCCCGAATATTGGGCAGACTTCGAAGCAAACGAGACAGCTCTTGTCCAGCCATGCAAGACATCTTGTTCTGTCAATGAGGGCTGTCCCTATTTTCACATCCTCAGTCTTTACGTTCCTTAGGGCGCTTGTGGGGCATTGACTTACGCATCTTAGATTGCCCTCGCACCTGCCCTTCACCGCTTCACAAGGTCCTTTCAAAGCATCTACTTTAGGAGTACCCACTTTATGCCAGCCGTCGAAAATGTCAGCGAACACCAAGGCGTGAGTGGGGCATGCAGCAACGCATTTGCCGCATCGAATGCAAAACGAGTTGAATGCATCCTCCGTGATAGCTCCGGGAGGCCTGACAACGTCTCTTCCGGGAAGTATCCTAGGCATGGATCCTGAAAAAGCAACTGCTATCGAGCCCCCAACTATGAGGTTTAAGAACTCTCGTCTAGTCAGGTTCATGAACTCAAATTACCCAGCTGTGAAACCGATTCTCGGGTTCCGGGCTAC
>CAZAQQ010000146.1:1904-4582 GCA_964487485.1 uncultured Candidatus Bathyarchaeia archaeon
TTTGGCTTTACCTCGGTGTTTAGGTCTGCTATGCTTTGGTCGAGATTTGTCGCGTGAAATCTTCCCTTTTCCCCATCGGTGATTATTCCCATCATGTTCTTTAGGGAAACCGTAAGCGTTGTGCTTGCATGTCTCTTTAGCCTAGGAACACAGATCAAGAAAGTGCTGTCGCGCGCAGTTTTCCAAACATCTACTTTCCGAATCGCAACTCCCTTCGGCAAATCGATGGAAATCGCTTGATCTTTCCTCAAGTCCTTAACCTCAGCTCCAGCGCTTTCAGCTGCTTTTCCCACTCCGGATACTTGGAAGGCATGCCAAGTATCAGCTCCTCTCACAGAACTTTCGCCGACAACTATTCTCTTAGGATTGGTTTTCTTCACTAGCGCGACGATGTTTGCCAAGATTTCCGGGTCTGTGGAAGCCTCCTTGTCGTAGAATGCGACATTTGGCTTTACAAGAACTGAGGAGCCTTGAGGTACGAGCTTCTCGATGCCTCCGAGGGGCTCGAGAGCCTTCTCAACTAGCTTGAGTTTGCTTGTTGCAGAAGTACCTTTCGCGATGGAAACCTTCGCTTTCGCTGAAGCTTGGGCTGAGGCACTGCTCGTAGTCGTTTCTACCAATCGGCCAGTCGTGGGAGATTGTGAAAATTTCTCAAGTTGTGTGTATCCGGCTGCAGCTCCTATGGCAGCAACTGCCGCGGCCACTGCAATTTTCATGAATCCTCTTCTGGTGATTTTCGCGTCCATGGATTCGCCATCTTGACCTTATTCTTTGCCATAATTCCAAGGAGGGATGTTAATTAACCTTCATTTCCATGGAGATGATAGGATCTAAACAAATGTGGCGATTCCGGAGAACCCTCGGAACAATAGGTTCTTTAGACGACTTTGACTATAGTGGCCAAACCAGGGCCTATCAGGTGACGGCTCTCTATGAGTCGAAGGCTTAGCGATGAAGAAGCGATTGAGCTAATCCTCTCAATTCTGAAGAAGGCCGGAAAGCCACTTTCAACACGTGAAATAGAGGAGGAAACGAGTAAGCTTATGGTTTCTTGTCCAGACCGGGCTCCAGTTTTCCTGAACAAGCTACGAATAAAGGGCATTATTAGATGCGCATTCTCCGGCGAAAAGAAGTGTTGGCTTTGGTGGATCGGCGAAAAAGTTAGCTCCAAGAGATTGCCTTTTCAAACTTATTCATCAAAAGCTCAACGAAATCCTTGTAACTAACGACCTTGACTCCGCTCGCAATCTTCTTGAGTATTCCTCTCGCCTCACAGTCATTTCCTAAGACGTAAACCTCGAGACCGCTTCCAATAGCGTGTTTCATATATTCTCGGATTGTACAAGCAATCGAAGCATTCTGGATATGCATCATTCCGATCTTCTCACCTTTCTTCGAGAGGGTAAGAGCCAATCTTAGCACTGTCTCGTAACTAGACTCGTAGGGTGATTTGCTCAAAACTATCAGAGAAGACATTTACGCATCTCCTAGAAAGCGATAACAACCTCATTTTTCTCGATTAGTTCAACAACCCCGTCTGTAGGCAATATCCTAGCACGATACCGTTCGTCAAGATCGTCGGCGGTTAACCCACGTTTCGTCATCGACTCTTCGTCAGCGTATAATTCCAAAAGATCTGAAAGGGTCTCGAACAACTCCTTGTGTGATTCCAGCCCGAGCACTTCAGGTTTTTGATCTCGCATGAGGCAGTATACTCCATCGTCTAAGAACAGCAGCTTCGGAATAGTGTCCCAAGCAATCATAGCGCTGGCAACTCGCATACTTACGCTTACGTTGAAAGTTCTGTATGGCGCACTTCTGATGACAAGAAGAACTTTTCTTGAGGTCATCAACTAGACACCGAAGGCTACAGTTTTATCGCATTCAACGATCAATTTAGACAGTTCTGACAGGCGGCTGACAATCGATCCCTCAACAAGATCGTTCTCGACATTTACGCCTCGAATCCTCGCGCTCTCTATGCAAAGTAGGAGGCGAACACCACTCTTAACCAACTCATGCACTTTTTCCGTTAGATCCCTTTCTGCTGGGATAGCTCGACACTTCATAAGGTTGTATACGCCGTCGCCGTCACAGAATATTGTAACTTCATGACCCAGCCCTCTTGCGGTTTTCGCCAAATTGAAGGCGGTTTGGGTATTATAGAATTGCATCGGGGATGAAAGCAAGATCAACAGCAGTTTCCCCAATCCCTATGCCCCGACTAGTAATTCATATGACTTAGGTTTTGAATCCTTCGAAGAAGGTGTCGTGAAGAAACGTAGCGAGAACACTGAAATACCTAGGTCAAATTTATGAGGTTACAGACCCATAGATCCGGATGTGGGCATCATGAGCGATTGGACTGTGGAAGAAGTTTTCAATAGAGCCTTACTGATCGAGAAGCAGTCGGTTGAGCTTTATGAGTGGGCAGCCAAGAAAGCTGCTGCGTCAGAGTCTAGGTCTCTTCTTAAGAGGCTGGCTAAGGAGGAGCTTGGGCATAAGGCTAAGCTGGAGAAAGCTAGGAACAGTAAAGCTGTGCTGGCGCAGATAGGTTCGAAGGCCAAAGAAGGTCAAGACCTAGGAATAGCGAACTACCATGGAGGCGACTCAATCTCGGAGGATGCTGACTACGGCCAAATACTGCTGTTTGCGGCAAAGAGAGAGAAAGAGACATA
>CAZAQQ010000147.1:0-214 GCA_964487485.1 uncultured Candidatus Bathyarchaeia archaeon
GAGGAAAGGTTTAGAGCAGGTTGGAGCGAAGTATGAGGCTGGAGAATATTTCCTAGCTGAACTGCTATTTGCGGCGTCGATGATGGATGGAGCGCTGCAAACCCTTAGACCTAGATTGAAGGAGCAAACCCTTGAGAAAAAAGGGACGATTTTGCTTGGCACGGTTCGCGGCGACATGCATGACATAGGCAAAAACATATTCAAGATGTTGGCA
>CAZAQQ010000147.1:224-4180 GCA_964487485.1 uncultured Candidatus Bathyarchaeia archaeon
GTTCAAGACCTGGTCAATAGGGCATTGTTCGAGAATGTTCCAATATCTGACATAGTAGAAAAAGGATTGAGAGGAGGTTTAGAACGAGTTGGGACTAAATACGAAGCGGGAGAATATTTTCTGTCGGAACTGCTATTTGCAGCATCGATGATAGAGGAAGCAATGCAAATCCTCAGACCTCGGCTTGAGAAACAAGGACTTGAGAAAAAAGGAACGATTTTGCTAGGCACCGTTAGAGGCGATATGCATGACATAGGTAAAAACATATTCAAGATGATGGCAGAGGCGGCGGGATTCGAGGTAAACGATCTAGACGTAGATGTTGATCCGGAAGTCTTCATTGAAAAATCGAGCGAGATCAAACCTGACATCCTCGGTTTGTCTTGCCTCCTAACGACAGCTCTACCAGAGATCAAAATCGTAATTGATATGCTTAATGAAGTCAAAATAAGAAATCACATAAGAGTCTTAATAGGCGGTAACGCCGTAACCAAAGAGTTTGCTGAAGAAGTTGGCGCTGATGCTGCCGCGTTGGATGCTGTTGAAGGTGTCAATCTCTGCAAAGCTTGGCTGAAGGCATGACACCGAGAGAAAGAATAAAGAACGCCATGGACTTCAAGAAAGTCGATGCTCTACCTTGGGCGAATTTTCTCGTTAACTGGCCAAAATTCATCGGTTTCGA
The DNA here is from genome assembly GCA_964487485.1 of uncultured Candidatus Bathyarchaeia archaeon. GTDB lineage: Archaea > Thermoproteota > Bathyarchaeia > 40CM-2-53-6 > CAZAQQ01 > CAZAQQ01. The sequence goes on from CAZAQQ010000147.1 coordinate 907, forward strand.
TCCGCACTCCTATTTCGGCTGCATCAATTTTTCGGGCTGCCCAATTCCTGTTGACGTAGGGCCGAGGATCCCAGAAGATATCCTAAAGACTAGGAAAAGGATGGCTACCTCCAAGTCCTAGACGAATATTGGGAAGGTCCTCGACGCTTGGGATTACTGGATTCTATGGGTTCGGAGCGCAACTCATGGGAATACCTAATTTTAACCTAGCGTTCTATAAAGATCCGGAACTCATAGAAGACATGTTCTCTCACTGGGAGTATTTTACAATCGAATCTGCAAGAGAAGCTGTTGAGACGTTTAAGGATCGGATCGATCTAGTCTTTTGGTGGGAGGACATGGCTGAGAAGCACGGTCACAATATTTCGCCTAAGCTGTACAAAGAGTTTCTACTCCCATGCTACAAGAGAGTTACACAGTTCTTGAACAAGAACAAGATCCGCAGAATCATGATGGACAGCGATGGAAATACTCAACCAATATTGGACTTGGCTATCAAGGCAGCGATCACAGGACATTGGCCTCTTAAGGTGAACGCTGGCATGGATGTGCGAACCTTGAGGAAACGCTATGTAAAGAAGCTTTTCTTGGCAGGTAACCTCGATAAGAGAGAAATAGCTAAGGGCGGCGAGGCGATGCAGAAAGAAATTGACTGAGTTGCCGTTGATGAAAGAGACTGGCGGATATATTGCGGGACTCGACCATCTCGTGCATGTAGAATTCACTCTTGAAAAATTCAAACAGTACCCTGATTATCTCAAAAAGAAACTCGCTACAGAATGAAAAGCCCTACTTCTAAAATACGACAATACCCAAACATTCAAAACAATTGATCCTAATCTTGGCTTGCACTCGAGATTTGAGCCGTCCTTCAGTACTTCAGCAAACTATGCACGCCAAAGATGACATTCTCTGATCGAGCTGCATCTTTGGAAGTGTAAGACTTCCTAGTCGAGAAGCTTAGCTCGGCCCCTGTCTAGCCTCTTTTGACCATCTGTTTCGCCCTATGCTTGTACTCCGAGGACCCTCTTCGCGACCCTCACGGCTTCGACAGCGTTCTCGCCGTATCCGTCGCCGCCTATCTCTCTAACCCACTCCTCTGTAACGGGTGCGCCGCCGAAGATCAGTTTGACCTTTTCCCGCAGGCCTGCGGTAGCCATCGCCATCACCAGCTCATGCTGCATTGGTAAGGTTGTGCTGAGAAGCGCTGAGGCTCCAACTATGTTGGCGTCAACCTCCCTCGCTTTCTTGACGAATTCCTCAACGGGAACGTCTTTTCCGAGATCGTACACCTCGAATCCGGCCGCGAATAGCATCGCCGCGACGATGTTCTTGCCTATATCGTGAATGTCGCCGGCAACCGTTCCGATCACAATTCTCCCTAGAGATTTTCTCTTCTCCTTCCTCCTCGCGATCTCAGGCTCCAACAGCTCTTTCAAAGCCTTTTGAGCAGCCTCAGCAGCGGCTACAAGATGCATCAAGAATAGTTCGCCGTCCTCGAACTTCTTACCGACGATCCTGAGGCCCTTCCCCAATCCATCCTCAATGATGGTTACGGGGTCAACGCCTTTGTTCATAGCCTTCCTTGTGGAATCCATCACCTTGTCAGCGTCAAAACTCATGACAGAGTTGACTAACTCTTCAAAAATGTCCTGCCTCGCCAAGATATCTCACCTGGACTCAGCGATATGCTAAGCTGAAGTTCTTAAGTGTTACCAAATCTATGTCGTGGTAGCGTGAAGTGCCTTGGCGAGTCAAGATACGCAAATCCTAGGTTACCGTCTTTACAAGTCTCGCGCTCCTCAGGATTGACACTAGCTTCGATTCCTCTTGGATCTGGTTCTAAGACCATCGAAAAAATGAAAAATGAAGGAATACGGCCACTACCACGCGGGCATTGTGGGCGCCCATTCCGGCCTCCTGCGATCTATGTGAAGTATGTATGGGCCCTTGGTTTAATAGAGCAGGTTGTATTTCTTCATCTTTTCTTCGTCCAGTTCAACGCCAAGTTCCGGCCCTGTTGGCACCTTTACGCAACCGTTTTTTGAGCTCAGGTTTTCCTCCCTTTACAATGTCGTCCGCTTGGTGGTGAAGCAAGCTTTGACTGGGATATATGATGTAGGGTGTTGACGCTATCAAATGAGCATACGCTGACGTTGCGACCCCAAGTTCATGAACGCTGTGCAACCAGAATCCTATGTCAAATCTTTCAAGGGTCGCTATCAGCTTCTTCGTTGCCAAGAACCCTCCAAGGTAGTCTATGTCACTTACCACAGTGTGAATAGCGTTGCTCAATTACGGTTTCAGGAAGGAACATGTGGTCGTTGCTCACCCAGACCATCTTGACAGCGTGGTCGGTCCGGGAACGAAGGTCGTTGCGTTAACAGAGTTCGATCCATTAGGCATGGGCCCCGCCACATTAATCATAGGCCTCCCGAAAGAGGATGAGGAGGATATTGACCTCACGATACAACTCGTCGAACGCCTCCGAGAATTCAAGAGTCTAATCGTTCCCCTCTTCTTCATCTCAGAAGGCTCTTTAGCGAGCAAAGCTGAATCCTTCACCATTGAACGTATGAATCGAACTCACGGGGAACTCTTCGTGAAGTGTTGGAAACACGACCTCAAATGGATTCCAACCTTACTTAAGGAATACTCTGGCATGTGCCTAGAGACTGGCTTGAAACGGTACGGATTGAGGTTTATCGCATCTCTTGGAATAAGGTATGCGGACTGTCTGTTCTCTATGTGCCAAGAAGAGTACGATTATGATTTGGCACAAATGATAAAGGACATTAGAGCAGGCAGGATACGCGTGGCCCCAAGCCTTCTCAAGCTTAGCCAGATGATGAGCAGCCAGCGTCAGGCTGCTTAGAGCCAAAAATCAGAGACAAAGAATAGCACGTCTACCAAAGAAGCAAGAACTACAATGACATCTTCGGCAGAATCATTGAAGTCTCAAACCCTTGAAAGCGACCAGCAGCCCAGAAAAAATCTCTTTAGAAACATTTACACATACATCTGGCCTGGAGCCTTGAGTTCTAGGGAAAAAAGAGTAGGGATGGCGAAGAAGAAAGCCGCGAAGCCCGCTTAACCGAGATTAGCCGCTTAGGTTTTAACTCCCTCATTTTTTGTTTGAATCGACGGCAAACGCATAACTGGACTTCTGAGCTCGCTTCTTCCAAGTCTCGCATTAAGCGTAAGCTACGTTCTATCTGCAATCTGTTTAAAATTCTAGCCAATAGAGTTGAGGCGCAACAACGCACTCTAAAAT
>CAZAQQ010000147.1:4190-4550 GCA_964487485.1 uncultured Candidatus Bathyarchaeia archaeon
CTGCAGTGTGTTTAAATTCTGGCAAATAGGGTTGAGGTACAGCAACGCACACAAAATCATTCCTATTCGACAGAAAAAAGAGGGGATATCGCCACTCCCCAGTAGTTCAAATGTGTGAGAAAACTAGTTTATGAGCAGTCTCAGTGCTAGTGAAGAGCCGATTTGAGCCGTCTTAAGAGGTTAATCGCCCGGAAAGAGGGCGTATCTGCACCTAATTAGGTGTGAGAACCGCAAGCCCGCCAAATCCCAATGGTTGAGATGTTTCTAGGATCGGCCGCCAAGATTTGAACCCGGATTGTGGGGTGAAGAGCAGTTGAAATTTTTAAATACTTCCAAGTCACCTGATCTATTTGGCGCTTG
>CAZAQQ010000148.1:0-4536 GCA_964487485.1 uncultured Candidatus Bathyarchaeia archaeon
AAGTTGGATTTTTATGGAAAACTTGCATAGCAAGCCGAAAGAGAATCTGAATGCGCGTAAGAGCGATCTGCTTCTCTAGCCCCTTCCGATAAATCATGCAGATGTCACTTGCTCTTCCCTACGACAAGTTGGAACTTGCGAGCAACAGCCACGAGAGCACAAACTAGTGTAACACCCACTAGGCTAACAATGACTGGAATCAACCTGATTCCCCAAGGAGTGAAATTTAGCACCAACGCTGTCAAAGGAGAAATAGCGAGGCTAAGCCCGATGCCAAGAGCAACTCTTTCAATGTCATCAAGTTCCTCTCTTTTAGGGAATAAAGCTTCCACGAAACAATAGCCTGGAAGAAAGAGAATGAAGATAAAGCCAAAAATCCATCTTATGTAGGCTAAAGAAACCGTCTCACTTGGGATGAGAAAAACCGACAATACCGTTAGAACAATCAGTCCCGCTACGATCCAAAACCATCTCGACCAGCGAACAGAAAGAAGATATTGGGAGAGGCTTGTTGGTAGTGGAATAGGCTCTTCCAATATGATTTTGCCTTCATCTCGAAGCCTTGCCACATGGTCAACGACAGCTTCTTTAGGAGCAGAGGTTTTCTCCTGAACGAGTTTCACCAGTTCCTCAACTGAAGTAGGGTGCTTTGTTTGGACTGTTTCAAGGATTACTTCATTGAGGCTCTGAGACTTCTGCTCTGGCATGATTAGGCTTACGCTCCGAATCTCCTTGATTTTGTATAGCCTTTTTAACCTTTTATTGATTAAGCTTTTCTAGTGATTTAAGGGATGCTAATGTTAACCATTGTTGTCGCAGAATCGGCTTTGGAAGTGGTTCCCAACGATCTCTGGAATCACCCCGCAATTTGGAAACATGCAGAGAAGAAAGGAAAGAAACCAATGGAAGTTCTCCTAGATCGCTCCTATCATCATAGTGCTATGTTGAAACTTGAAAGGGCTGAAAAGCGAGGTAGACCAGATATTGTTCACGTTACCCTCTTAGAAGCCCTTGGTTCTCCTCTCAATAAAGAGGGGCTTCTACAGATTTTCATTCACACCATTGGTGATCATGTTATTTGGGTAAATCCGAAGGTTCGCATACCAAGAAACTATAATCGCTTCGTCAGCCTCATTGAACAGCTATTTGAAATGGGAAAGGTTCCGGTCACTGGCGAGCCTCTTCTTATATTAAAAAGGCAGTCGCTTAAGCAACTGTTTAAGGAGCTTAACCCCACTTTCACCGTAGCTTTCAGCCGCCTTGGAGAACGAAAATCAATTCACGAAGTTATGCAACAGTTAGCCAAAAAACTGAGACCTCTGGTTTTGATAGGCGGTTTCCCTCGTGGGCACTTCACAGACGAAACAGTTAGGCTTGCCGATGAAGTAATCAGCGTAGATCCAGAAACCCTCGAAACATGGACGGTTGTTTCACGAGTTATCTATGACTATGAACAAGCAATCAATTTACTATCCAAGCGGTTGAAAATCATACCCTAATCATATTCTCCATAGAAAATATAAGCTAGGTTCTGTTCAGTCAATTTTGACGCGAGGGTAGTCTAGCTAGGCTGGCAAAACCAGCCCTAGAATGGACTAGGACGTCGATTAAACCGGTCCAAATCGGTCGAGCGTAAGCCTTCCAAGCCGGTGACCCGGGTTCAAATCCCGGCCCTCGCACCATTTTTACTGTTTTTGGCAATAAGCTTCTCGAACCTTTGAGAGGTGCCTAGCAATTTCCACTATATCGAGGGAAATTTCGATGAGTTTTCCCTTTTCTACAACATAGTGTTTGATGTTTACGTTTGATTTGGAGACACGCTTTGCCTGTTCTGCTGTAAAATGGAGTTGGATGCAGTGAGGCGACCCATCAAGTGTAAGTACCACTATCTCCTTTGGCTTCGAAGTCTGAAGTATCGTCGCCAACTTAAATCCAACTATGTTCATGTGAATTTTTTCTAGGCATACGTGAAGCGGGATTCTTCCTTTAGCTAACGCATTAAAGATTTTTGGGGTCTCATTTTTTACACAAGTTCCATAGATTAGCAACGCCGCTTCGATTAGCTGCCTATTTTTCACATTAGTTGCTAATAACTCCATTTCGATCACTTCATACCAGTGTATACTGTTTTTTCCCAAAAGCATGCATGTTTTTACACCTGAATCTTGAAGGTATAACATATTATCACTGTGTAACATAAGATACAAACATGGGTTTTCACAAGGAGAAGATTTTGCATGGTTTTAGATGTTGTATGTAAAATGGAAATAGATGAAAAGACTGCAAAGTGGAAGTCTGAGTACAAGGGGAAGACCTACTACTTCTGTGCCCCGATGTGTAAACAGAAATTTGACAGGAATCCAGAGAAGTACATCAAGCCCTCATAGGTCACACCATAGAGGTGGTTGACATGAAGGAAGTGACCTATTACAGAGGTGATCTTGTAGAGAATAAGGTATTCAAGGAGAGGATCAGGCGTGCTGGCGAGTTAATGGAGAAAGCTGGGCTGGACGCAATTCTCTTGACCAAGCCTCAGAATATGACCTATCTTCTAGGAAATGGTAGACTATGTGCTTTCGCAATAATAGCAAGAACAACCCCTATCATTTGGCGGCTCGGGACCCAACGGTTATAGCCGTTTGGGAGTAACCCATTAAGTAGCCTCCAAAGCCAGTCACCCAAAGCAGTATCGGGTAAACAATCATTCTCTCCATTCCGCCCTGCCCCAAGCCCAAGAAGGTTTCAGTGAGAAATAGAGCAAGCGCTGACAGCGAGATTGCGCCCATTATGACCGAGAAGTGGCTGAGAGGAGTTTTCTCTAACTTGTAAGCTGCAATAGCCGACAGCCCCCCAAACAAAAAGGTCACAAAGGATACCCCCAAGTGTATCAATTCAAAGTTTTCGGGGAATACTCCCACCCCTATGGCTCCAGCACCCGCCAAGCCGAACAAAACTGCGACCACATGGGTTCGGAAAGCGCGCTCAATGAAATAGGCGCTCACAATGACCATGAGACCTAACAAAATAACCGAAGAGTTAAAGATGAAAGCTGCAGGTCCGACTCCCAAGTCGCTTATGAAATTCTGCGAAATACTGTATCCAGGATACAGCGCCTCAGCCACAAACATTCCTACGACGAACTGAACACCACCTACAAAAAGAAGCGCCCCAGCTACTTTACTATACGTAAAATTCATACAGATCACTTAATCCTTGAACCATTTTTGGTAGGAATTATGTTGTGGGTAATTTGAACTATTTGTTATTTTGTGTGTGCACAATGGTGGCAACGGTCTATGCGGCAGGACGGATGGCTTGTGCCGGTTGCTCATTGACAATCAACTGGAAGATGTCGGGACGGGCATAATGCCCTACCACATCAAAGTCGAACTTGCTGCGCGCTACCTCGGCTAGGTCCAGATCTGCGAATAGAATTCCTTCTTGATCGAACAATGGACCGGCTAAGTATTCTCCAAAGGGTGATACAATTGCGCTGCCACCGCGGCAAAGTACCTCCGGTTGACCATCAAGCTCTTTGATTACTTCAAGATCTGCGGGATACATGGACTTCATCACAAACTGGTTACAACCGAGCACGAAGCAGCGTCCCTCAAGGGCGATGTGGCGTAGCGTGGCTTGCCATCTTTCACGGGCATCAGCTGTTGGTGCTAAATAGATCTGTACCCCCTTGCCATACAATGTCATGCGTGCCAGCGGCATATAATTCTCCCAGCAGATTAGCCCACCAATTTTACCCAGCTCTGTGTCGAGCACGGTCAGGGTGCTGCCGTCTCCTTCCCCCCAGATCACCCGCTCCGCGGCGGTGGGTTTGAGTTTGCGGTGTTTCCCCAATAGCCTGCCATCTGGACCGAAGTAGAGCAAGGTGCAGTAGAGCGTTCCCCGGCTTGATTGCGTATCCCGCTCAACGACTCCGATGGCGAGATATGCGCCGGCTTCACGAGCAGCTGAACCCAGCGCCTTTGTTGCCGGACCAGGGACATCCACTGAATTGGCCCAATATCGTTCCCAAGCCCGCCGACCGGCCTCGGTCCGATTGCCGACCACAGTACCAAATGCAAGCCCGCGTGGGTATACAGGGATAAACGCCTCAGGGAAAAGAATCAACCTAGCGCCCTGCATTGCAGCATCGGCCACCAGCCGGCAAGCTTTCTCGATACATGCCTCACGTTCAAACAGTCGGGGCGCCGCTTGGATTACAGCGGCTTTGACTTTCACAAACGTATCTCCCATGATTAGGTCACTCCAGTTCCGCAATCGTACTCATGCAGTCTACAGATGCCAATTCGCTTCCCTATTAAATATTTCCAACTACGGGCCCAATGGTGTGTCTGGAGCTCCCGGGAGGAGGCCAAACTGCTGTCATCCTCCGAACCGCACAGAATCTTCACTACCCAGCAGGAGAGAGATGAATGTGAGACCAAGCTGCTTAGTCAAGCCATCAAGGAACTCATCAAGAAAGAACTGTCTAGTTTATGTCTCCTCGCACTTCTCTTCAGTTTATTCTTTCTTCCGCTG
>CAZAQQ010000149.1:0-4526 GCA_964487485.1 uncultured Candidatus Bathyarchaeia archaeon
CTTGGTCAGTTGGATCTCCAATATGTGGCGTTCGACTCTTTCGGGGTGAAAAGTATGTGTTTGAAGATTGAGACAAAAGATTCCACTGTCTTGATCGATCCGGGTATAGCGGCGGAGGTTGATTCTTTTCCCCTCCCTGAATATCAAAGGATTCTCCTCCATGATAGGTACAGGAGGAGGATTGTGGACAGCGCTAAAGACTCGGATGCAATTGTGGTGACCCACTATCACTATGACCATCATATTTGCGAAAGGGACAGAAGCCTATACGGGAATAAGCTCCTTCTATTGAAGGACCCTGAACGGTTCATTAACAAATCTCAGCGTGTGAGAGCGGCGAATTTCTTGGAGACTATTCAAGGTCTGCCGAAGAGGATTAGGGTAGCTGACGGAAGGAGGATTAAGATTGGGGGCACCAAGATTTCATTCTCAAAGCCCTTGTGGCATGGGGTTGAAGGTACCAGCTTAGGTTACGTGATCATGGTTAAGATTGAGGAAGGTGGGGAAAAGTTACTCTACTCCTCCGATGTGAATGGCCTGACACTAAGGAAGTCTACGGACTTAATCGTCGCTGAGAATCCAAGTCACTTGATCTTGGACGGGCCTCCCACCTACCTCCTCGGGTACATAATGGCTTACTACAACCTTGCTAGATCAGTCATTAACGTGAGAAGGCTACTTGAGGAAACTTCGATTGAAACAATAGTTTTTGACCACCATCTAGCGAGAGACTATAGGTTCCCCGATCTGTTATATGAGACATATAGGAAAGCAGGCGAGCTTAACAAGACCTTATGCACTGCAGCCGAGTTGCAGGGTAAGAAACCAGTTGTTCTTGAAGGTTATAGGAAAAACGGGCCTACTAGGTGGAGGTCTTGGAAAAAATTTGAGAAAAAGGATGCGGCTGATGTGCTTCGAAATGCGGTTAGGAATCGACTGGTTGGCGGGGAGTGGCTGAAGATGCTTGAGCGATATTGACGATTAGCTTCACGTCGGGAGAAAGAACTTTTTAAGTTCCCGCACATATGCTCTGGGTGCATTGGTGATGTTTGATCATGCCTGAGTGGGGTTACTCAGTGGAGGGCTTAAACCCGGATAAAACCGCGAAGGTTTCAGGTCGAGAGCTGCGCATATCGCCTAAAGCAGCTACTGAAATCTGCAGAACGATAAGAGGCATGAAAATCGGTGAGGCTAAGAAGACTTTGGAGGATGTTGTTGCCATGAAGCGGGCTGTGGCATATAGGCGGTATAAGAAAGAGGTTTCTCACAAGCGTCTTCAAGAGAGATGGCATGCCGGTAAATATCCGGTTAAGGCTGCGGAGGGAATTCTTAGGCTACTGGAAGAGCTGGAGACCAATGCGGAGTACAAGGGGCTTGATCCTGAAAAGCTTAGAATAATACATGCAGCTTCACAAAGAGGAATGAAAATCAGGAAGTTTATTCCAAGAGCTTTCGGAAGATCTTCCCCCCACTTCAATATCCTGACGCATGTGGAACTAGTAGGCTACGAAGCAGAGTGACCACGAAAAGCATACCAAGAGAGAGCCCTGCTGCTGTTTTAGCTTAATTGCGGCTTAATGGGTTTCCCGTTCTACTTTCTTCCAGATCTGTAGTTCTGCTCCCTTTCAGACATGGGAACTAGGGGCAGAGTGTTGGAGTAGGACTTCTTCCGCATAGAACTGTCTGATTTTCCGACGAGAGGATTTATATAATTCGCGTTGGATTCCAATGTAACGCTCGGAAGTTTGGTTGGAGTATCGATGTTGCTGAACTCGACGCAAAGCTCGTGTCGCGAAATCCTACGCCAGTCTGTTTCTAGCTGTGAATGGGACTAGGTATGTCAGTTTCCAAGTATTTTGTTAAGGAGGCTGTTAAGAAAACTGAGATTGAGGAGTATTTGGCTCAGGAACTGAAGAGAGCCGGCTACAGTCGAGTTGAGTTGACTAAGACACCCCTTGGAACAAGAGTTGTAGTGTACGCTGCAAGGCCTGGTCTCGTTATCGGGAGGCGCGGCCAAAGCATAAGGGATTTAACCCAAGTTCTTGAACAGAAATTTGGGATAGAAAATCCCCAGATATCAGTTGCAGCAATTGAAAGCCCAGAACTAGACCCGAAGGTCGTAGCATCCCAAATCACGACTTCCCTCCAGAAGGGAGTGCATTTCAGGCGGGCTGCCTACTGGGCTGTTCAAAGAGTATTAGATGCCGGAGCCTTGGGCGTTGAAGTTACAATTCGCGGAAAACTGACAACGGAAAGGTCTCGCTGCGAGAAGTATAGGGCTGGTTACCTCCCAAGAGTTGGCGACGCTGTTCTTAAGCAGTTGAAGACAGCTGTGTTTTACACCCAGTTGAAGCAAGGTATGTTTGGAGTGAAAGTGAAGATACTTCCTCCAGCTACTGAATTCCCAGACAGACCTTCAATCAAAGAAGTTGCTCCGGCTCCAGAGGTTATGACTCCCGAGGCTGCGGTTGAGGAAGTCCCCACAAGTGAGGTTGAGGTGAGCTCAGAGATTGCCAGTGATAAGGAAACGTGAAATCCGAGAAATGCCTGCTGAGGAAAGAAAGAAGAAGCTTGAAGAATTGAGGACTGAACTCGTCCGGCTTAGGACGCGAGTGCAGTCTGGTGGAACTATTGAAAACCCCATGAGAATCAGGGAGATACGGCGAACCATCGCGAGAATTCTGACTTTGGAGAAACAGCAGGAGGTTTCTGGAGTTGCTGCAAAACCGGAGCCTGAGGAGGTTGCGAAATGACTCCCATAACTCCGAAAAATTTCTTGCGGCATGAAATAATTGGGCTCAAGGTCAGGGTTTCAAAAAGCACTAATAATCAATTGGTCGGCGTGAAAGGCACTGTTATTGACGAGACGAGAAATACGTTCACTATTTTCGACGGAGAAAAAAGATTAGTGATCCCGAAGGATGTTTCAGTTTTTCATTTTCGTCTTCCCAATGGAACCTTGTTGGAAGCCAATGGGAGGAAACTCATTGGTTCACCTGAGAATAGAGTGAAAATGAGGGTGAGGAGATGGTGATGCGCGAAACTGGGATTGGGGTTAAGCCTTCTAAAAGAACCTGCGACGACCCTGACTGCCCATTCCACGGAACCCTCTCCGTTAGAGGTAAAGTACTCGATGGAGTTGTTGTGAGCGATAAGATGGCTAAGACAGTTGTTGTTGAAAGAGACTACTTGCACCATGTGAGGAAATATATGAGGTATGAGAGGAGACGCAGCCACATAAAGGCGCACATGCCTCCATGCATGGATGTTAAGGTAGGGGACAAAGTGAAGATATTTGAATGCCGACCCTTGAGCAAATCCGTTGCTTTCGTGGTGGTTGAGAAAATTGGAAAGGAGGAGTAGAAATGCCAGGCCCTAAAACTAGAGCAGTATCGGCTAAGGGAATGGTTGAATATAGGCCTCACATAGCCCGGGGACTCCCCGCTGGAACAAGGCTTACGTGCACTGACAATACTGGAGCAAAGGAGCTTAAACTGATCAATGTTGTCGGGTATAAAGGGAGGCTTAGGAGAGTCCCAACAGCTTGCGTCGGCGACATGATAATAGTCTCAGTAACCAAAGGAACTCCTGATTTAAGAAGACAAATACTTCCGGCTGTTGTGGTTAGGCAAAGAAGACCCTTCAGAAGACCAGAGGGTTTGAGGGTGCAGTTTGAGGATAACGCAGCTGTAGTCATGACGCCTGAAGGTGAACTGAAGGGTACTGAAATAAGAGGCCCTGTTGCCAGAGAAGCTGCTGAACGCTGGCCTAGAGTAGCTAACCTCGCAAGCATAATTGTGTAGGTGAAGCAGTTTGGCCAATGGAGGATCGTCGATTCCGAGGAAACAGAGGATGGCCGCCGCCAACGCTTCAGGTCCATTAAGGCGCGCAATGATGAGTGCTCCGCTTTCAGCAGAATTGAAGGAAAGGTATGGAGTGAGATCTTTCCCAATCAGGAAAGGAGATACTGTGAAAATACTGAGAGGAGACTTTTCTGGCATTGAGGGGAAAGTTGCGGAAGTTAACAGAAAGAAGAGCGTTTTGCTAATTGATGGCGTTACAAGAGAAAAGGTTTCAGGCACCTCGGTTAAGGTCCCCCTGCACACATCTAAGGTCATAATTACTAATTTAGATCTTGGCGACAAGTGGCGCGCTGACGCTTTAGAAGGCAAAAAGAAGATTGCTAAGCCAGCTGAAGCTGTTGAAAAAGAGGAGGCACCGTAGCATATGGGAAAAAAAGGCGGAAAACGGACACAGAAAAGGCTTCCAGCTCCTCCTTTTTGGCCTATACACACTAAGGAGTTTAGATGGGCTGTCAAGCCTAGGCCAGGTCCTCATCCAAAGGAAATGTGCTTGCCCCTTTCAATAGTTGTGAGAGACTTGCTTCATTACACCAAGACGGCCCGAGAAACTAAGACGGTTTTGGCAGAGGGCAAAATCAAAGTTGATGGGAAAGCCAGAAGAGATGAAAAATACCCAGCAGGTTTGATGGATGTACTGGAGGTTCCAGACGCAGAATCCACCTT
>CAZAQQ010000150.1:0-4507 GCA_964487485.1 uncultured Candidatus Bathyarchaeia archaeon
TTGGCAGGCCATACAACGGCTTTGCCGGGTTGCTTCAAAAATCTCTTTCAACCTTTCGGCTGACTAAGTTTGCTGTTTCTCAATCAGTACGGCGCTTACAGCTCCGTTTTGGCCAGGCCTAGATGTGACTTTGGCTTGTCCAAGTGATGTTTCTATGATGGCTCCCTTAGTTATGACGCCTCTCCTTTGGTAATCTATGTTCGAAGGATTTTTGACAACTCTCTTTATTTCAGTCTTCTGTGATTTGCCAGTAGAGGGATCTACTACATTAGCGAAATTGCAGGAAAGAATTCTCGGCTTGACGCAGCCGCCCCTCATCCTTACCCCAACGGTCTTCGTTTCGCCGACAAGGGTTTGAGTGGGTTCGCTTCCCATTTCAAAAGCCCTCTTGCCGCGATGGGCTCTCTTTTTTCCACCCGATATCTTTCTCTTATGCAAGTCCCCGTGCCATTGAGGCAATCCGCTTACTCTCCTAAACAAGGATCTGAAAGCTTCATCTTTGAGGTTAATATAAGGCTTTTTCGTCAGCTTGCTTTTTGATTTCCAATCTGCGAAGCAGTGAATAGGTCGCGTGTTATTGAAGTGGGGTAGGCTAGCCCGCTAGCCGCTCAGATCGAAAGCATTCTACTTGCCCTTGCCGCGTACGAGTGATGTGAAAATGCCTATGGCAGCCACGATGCCTGAAGCTATGAAGGTTCTATGAATACCTTCAACAAATGCTTCAGACATTATTGTTTCGTTCAAAGCTCCTATTCCAATGAATAGGTCGGATAGAAGTTTTGAGGATACGGTTGTAGCTGCTACAGCCCCCGCCAAAGCTAAACTCACAGATTGGCCCAAAAACCTCATGGTCGCTAATGTACTAGCTGCTACACTCAGCCTCCCCTTCTCAACAGAACCCATTACTGCGCTTGTGTTAGGTGGTGCAAAGAGACCGTTGCCCACGCCTAGGATTAACAGCCTCACTGACACATCTAAAGCAGATGAGCTAGTGCTAAGAGTGCTCAGCAGAAAAAGCGCGAAACAGACAAAGCCCATGCCAGCTGAACTCAAGATGCGAGAGCCGACTCTGTCGGAGAGCCAACCACTAACAGGCGACAACACAGCCATCGTCAATGGCATTGGAAGAAGAATGAGTCCGGCTTGAACTGGCGAATAATTAAGCACCCTTTGCAAGTAGAACGAAATTAGGAAAACTACAGCAAAATGCGCTGTATAATTCAGCAAAGCAGTGATGTTCGCTGCGGCGAAGAGGCGATTTTTGAAAAAAAGTGATATGTTCAGAATTGCCTCTTCACCCATCCTTGTCTCCGCGAACCCAAACAGTAGCAAGAAGACTACGCTGGTGATCCAAAAAGATAGAATTGTTGAGGACGCCCAACCATAACCAGCGCCAAGCGTCAAGGCGAGAAGTAGACCAGTCAACCCTATGGAAAATGTTCCAGCTCCTAACCAATCAAATCTTTCACGGCTGCTCGAAATCGAAGATTCCTGCAGTTTAAGGAGGGACAATCCGACTACAAAGGTACCGATCGGTAGGTTGATGTAGAAAATCGAACGCCAACCCAAACTTTGGACTAGGAAACCCCCGAGGGTCGGGCCTACTGACAAGCCTGTGTACACTGCCATCGCGTTTATCCCAAGCGCCTTCCCCCTTTCTTCACTTGGAAAAACATCCGTGACTATTGCGGGCGAGGTTGCACAGATAAGTGCGCCACCAACTCCTTGGGTTGCGCGAGACATAATCAATTGAATTCCGTTTTGCGATGCAGAGCAGGCAACCGATGCTGCAGTAAACATGACGAATCCTAATATGAAGGGTAGCTTCCGACCTCTCATGTCTGCTATTCTTCCAAAACTCAGCAAGAAAACAGTCAAGCATAGTAGGTAAACTGTTGGCACCCAAAGCACGGCAGCATAGTCGATGCGAAGACTGGAGGCAATTGAGGGCAGTGCTATTCCTACTATGCTGCTGTCGAGGGGGGTCATAAAAGAGCCTAAAGTGGTTATGAATAGCACTACCCATTTGTAAGATGATTCTTCTGGGTACCCTCTAGAGTCTGTTGATCTTCTGTGCAAACACCAAGCCTACTTGGAATTCTTCAGACAGAGACATAGTGATATGGCGGCAGGCTTAATCCCACCATTCCTTGTTTCGCGGCATGGCTATTATCTCACGCACCTCAAGCCTCTTCTTGGAATCCTTAGCAAACATGAGAGCGGGGTAAGTTGCTTTAAGGATAGCTGCAGTGTCAGCGCCTTTCCCAGAACCTCCGACACCTATCACATCTTGGTAAGGCTCGACAACGCCGCACGCAACGGCTGTGAGAACAACCTCCACAGCCACCTTCAAACCTTGCCCGAAAGAATATAGCGTTTCTTTCACCAGCGATTCCGGAGACACTGAAGCCCACCTCCCTCCCTCTAGAACTGAGCTGTGGAAGGTATAGGGCACCTTGTCAATGACATTGACACCAAGCTTCTCCAACTCTTCCTTAAGGTTCGGGGTCAGGCAAGGCCATCTCTCGCCCCACTCTCTCCTGTAAGGGCTTTCGGAAACACAGAAGAGTCTCGCCTTTCCTTTCAACTTCTTGGCAAATCTCAGCGCGGTATCACCTGAGGTGCTGGCAACAATGACGTTCTTAATACCCGTCAACTCAACCCTCTTTGATACAGCTTCCACCACATCATCCGTATTTTGTTCACCCGGCTCATCGAAGTACCAGTCTTCCCTCACAACTTTCCCCATGATTGGATCACCAGAGTACACAATGCGAAACACTCTTCTATGATAAATACCTAATGCATGATCATATCCCATCCAATCAATGGCATCAATCTGTTTGGCGATGAGATGAGGAAGTGAATTCATGGACACTATGCAGAGCATTCGTATGGTTTCGGGGGAAGCCCCAGAAAAATCTGAATATGAAAGAATCACAAGAACTCGCATCTCATACTGGAAGACAATTGCTCTGCTTGTGCTCGGTTTTGTGATCCTAGCCGTGTTTCTTCTCTCAGTAGATGTGGAGAGAGTTGCGGGGGTCTTGAGCAAGACTAATCCGGTGATCTATTCCCTGGCTTTCGTTTCGGTTTCAATTGGGATATTGTTCTACGCTTTGGCTTGGAGTGCACTCTTGAATTCCTTCGGCAATCCGCCAAACTTCCTAGCAGCTAATTCCATGACCTTGGCTTCTATTTTCATAAACTTCCTTGTCCCCACCGGATCCGTTGGTGGAGAGGTAGCTAGAGCATATCTATTGGCTGAAAACTCAGATATAGAATTCAGCAAAGGTATCGCAACTGTCCTTGCGCATAGAATCATCGCCATACTCCCATTCACCCTGTGCGCAGTCCTCGGCTTGGCAGGTTTGCTCATAACTAATCCAGTCTACATTCCCACAAGTTGGGCTGTTATTGCATGGGGAGCTGCGTCCGGTTCATTCGCACTTCTAGGCGTCGTAGCATATTTCCTCTACAATTTCGAGAAGGCGAAAAAAACGTTCCTATGGGTGATTGACGCCTTAACAAAAATAGTTAGGAAACAAGATTGGAAAGAGAACCTGAAGGTGAGGCGAGAAAAAGCTGTGGAAGCCTTCAACTCATTTGAAGCCGCTATCAAAGTGATGGCTGGAAACAAATCAAATCTAGTTAAGTCAGTGTTGTATGCTTTTGTCAGCTGGTTCTTCGACGCCCTCGTAGCACTCTTCGTTTTCCAAGCTTTAAACCACCCAGTAGACATTTGGATAATATTCGTCGTCTACGCGATTGGGATGATTGTTCAGCTTTTCCCTCTTGGAATCCCTGGAAGCATCGGAGTTTCAGAAGGAGTCATGTGTGTTTTGTACGCGTCAGCCGGGGTACCTAGTGAAACGGCTTTGTCAGCCGCATTGCTCATCAGAATCCCAATGTATTGGTTTCTGCTTCTACTAGGTGCCATTGCAACTTTCAGACTGGTTCACGGCATCCCGCAGGCCAGGTGCAAAGATAATCTCACCGCTTCGGTGAACCTTTTTCAGAAAAAGGAAAGAGCGCCGCCCAAAGTTCCAAGTAGCAGTTCTTTCAGCTTACAACCGTAACCAAACTATGATGCTTTCTTCGCTCCCTCAAGTACTTTTACCAGCCAAGCTAGCTTTTTCGCAAAGTTTCTGATAGTAGTCACTCCTTCCACATCCTTTTCAGCTTCTCCTTTTTCTCTTCCGAAAGCGATGTTCCAATAGGTTGAACCGGGAATGATCATGCCTTGATGGAAAAAGAAGAACGCTAACTCTGCAAAGGTGAAGTTTTGTCCAGCTCGGTCTATCAGGGCTTTGATCTGCGGCGTTGCTGAACTGAAATAGACGGGTGAAGCAAGTATGATTCCATCAGTTTCCACCATCTTATCGAAAAGCGTGGCGAAGTCATCCTTGAGCAATTCCGATATACAGTAGTATGCAAAGTTCCACTCCAGTGGGAGCAGTTCAAACTAGGGTTAGACTGTCACTATCATTGCAGCTAGAGAATTCTA
>CAZAQQ010000151.1:0-4487 GCA_964487485.1 uncultured Candidatus Bathyarchaeia archaeon
TTGGTTGAGAAACCAATGACTAATACTGTGGAGGAAGCTAAGAAACTAGTTTCCCTAGCGAGAGAACGTGGAGTATGCTTAATGCCTGGCCACATTGAGAGATTTAACCCTGCAGTTCAAAGAGTTAAGAAAATGATTGTTGAGGGCAAACTAGGTCAGGTTATTCTTGTGATAGCGAGACGTGTGACACGTTGGCCCGAAAGAGTTGGAGACGTAGGCGTCATAAAGGATTCAGCGATACACGACATAGATATTATGTGTTACCTGCTAGAGGACTATGTTAAAAGCGTGTATGCGCGGGCTGGAAGTCTCAGGCACAAACTTGAAGATTTCGCCGAAATCCTATTGCGATTCAGCAATGGAGAAACAGGCTTCATAGACGCGAATTGGTTGACGCCTAGGAAGATAAGAACATTGATTGTCACAGGAAGCGAAGCTACAGCAACCTTAGACTATTTGACTCAGGAAATAACCTTAGAGGATTCTGAGAAGATAGTTAAACCAATAGTGAAGTGGGAAGAACCGCTTTTCTTCGAGTTAAAGCATTTTGCAACCTGTGTCCTAGAGAGTAAGAATCCCCTGGTGACAGGGAAGGATGGAATTAGGGCAATTGAAATATGTAATAGAGCTGAGGAATCGGCTGAGACTGGCAAAGTGGTTTATCTAAGTTAATAAGATCATATGAGAAGCTTGGAGGTCGATAGGCATGAAGAGGAAACTGATGGAAATACTGGCCTGCCCAATCTGCAAAAGCCCAAACCTAGGATTGCATGTGTTCGAGGAGAAAGAGGAAATAGTTGAAGGCTTAATCATATGTCAAAATTGTTTGCGATGGTACCCAATCATCGAAGAAATTCCACACATGCTGCCTGATGAATTGAGAGAAAGCAGAGAAGATCTAGCCTTCCTGAGGAAATACGAAAAATCTGTTCCAGAGAAAATACTCAGGGAAGGAAAACCCTTCAACCTAGCCACTAGCTAACTACAGCTTGCAACCGTATAGTCTCTCTAGGCCAAAAAGTTAAGAAAGGCGAAAACCGGTTTCTGTTAGCTTAGCCCGGTGGTGTAGTGGACAAAGCGCAGTCGTCTAGGCATAGCGGGCTTTGGATCGTAGGCCATGAGGAGAAACCCGCCGACGCCAGTTCGAATCTGGCCCGGGCTACCAACATATTCCGCTCAAATAGCTCTATTTTCCAAATACTTGACAGAGTCTAAAAAGGATTGGAGGGAATTTCTTCTGTGGGTGAAACACAGCTTGTTTGCCAGCTCCATGCGGTAGATAATTTCCAAGAAGGCGTTTTTCCGCTTAGGCTAGCGAGATGAGCATGAGCGTTAGGATTGTTGTCAGTCCTATGACTAGAGCTGTGCCGGAACTTTTCCACAGCGCCCCTCGGAGTTTGAACTCCGCCTTGTTCGCCTCTTCGTCTTCTCTACCCATTTTCTTGGTCATTAGGATCCACCAAGGAACTGCCGTCGAGAACCAGAGGGTGACGAGGAAAAGGATGCTTGCTGGCTTCCTGTACAGGAGACAGAAGGGGCAATGGTGCAACGGCAGCTTTAAGATCCAAGGAGTCAAAACCTCTGTGGTTGCGAGAATGGAGACGGGTAGCAGAGCTAGACTGGCGATTCTGGATGGCCACTCAAAGGCTGATGAGCTTTGTGAGGCAAAGGAAAAAGAAGCGTAGACCAGGCAAAGAGCTAAGAAAATGAGCAACAGCACAAGCTGACCCGATATACCTGCGATGAGAGAAGGCACTGGCCTTTGCCAAACATCTATTGCGCTGGTGCAACACACGACTTGCATTGGATTCAATCGAGAAAAAACTGTTAGGTCCACTAGTGAATCAATCATCAGCAAGGGCGAAAGGAGAACGTAGAGACTCATGAGGTTTTTCATTAAGGGATTTCTCTTGCACGAATTGTTAATTCTGGCCAAAATCAGCCAACCGAAGTATAGCACTGGCAAACCGAACTTTAAGCCAAGTGTTGACCAGCATAGCTCCGGAAGGGCATTGAATATTCCCCAGAGGCACATGGCGCCTGGAATCGTTGGGGCCAGCGTCTGCATCACCCAGAAGTATAACGGAACCGAGAATATCCTGATGGCGAGGACTATGCAGACAACTGCGTATGCAACATAGAACTCTTTCTCAAGCTCGTATCTCTCTTCCTCATCAGCCCTATCCCATCTACGAGAGACTCTGAACGCTTTCTCCACAACCAGCAAGCCCAAGGCGGCCGCTAAAAGGGACAAAAGTAGCATAATCGATGTTCCAAGTGTGAATATCGTAGCGGTCACGCCCTGCGCAGGCTCTTTATGAGACCGCTTCTCAACTCAATTGCAACATTCGCCTGCTCAGCCATCAGGGGATCATGAGACACAACTATCAAAGTCCTTCCCAATTTCTTGAGGTCTAAGAATATTTGCAGAACGCTAAGCGACGTCTCTTCGTCCACGGAAGCCGTAGGTTCGTCTGCCAAAACTATCTCTGGATCGGTGACCAACGCCCTAGCGATAGCGACTCGCTGCTGCTCTCCGACGGAGAGCTGTGCTGTCCTAAAGCTCCATCTCGACCCTAGGCCCAGCCTTTCTAGAATATTCAAGGCTTTCTTTTTCTGTTCGCCACCGTTGACGTCACGGCATGTAAGAGGCAAAGACACATTACCCCAGACCGGAAATTGGGGCAGAAGATTGTGTTGTTGAAATACGAAGCCAGTCTTTTCTCTGCGCATCCGAGCCTGCCAAGCATCTGAGTAGGATGAAACTTCTTCGCCATCGTAGAAGATTCGACCTTTCGTGGGACGGCATAGAAGCCCAACCAAGCTCAGTAGAGTGCTCTTCCCGCTTCCAGAGGGACCCTTGACCAAGACAAAGTCCCCAGATTTGATCTCGATGGATACATCTTGCAGAGCTGCTACCTCATTTGGTTCGCCTTTATTGTACATCTTCGTCAGCTGCCTTGTACTTATCAATCGCTATACTCCTCTGATGGCTGTGTCTGCCTCAGTTATTGCGGAAGCCCATGCTGGGAACACGCTTCCAACCAGCAAGGGAAAAACTGCAACTGCATAGAGAGTAGCCGTGGTGCTAAGCTTGAGGATGAAAGGGAGAGAAAATTCTGGATACACCGCGGCCCAACCCAGCATAAACTCCTTCAATATCGGAGCTCCAAGGTAGAAATCGTATACAATTCCAAGAAAGACCCCGATGGAAGCCGATAGAACGCCCAAGATGACCGCTTCCATCAACCGGATCTCGAGGATGTCGCCGGTGCTGAACCCCAGCGCCTTCAATATTCCAACTTCACGCCTAGCTTCAGCGGAAACAGTGCTCGCATGATTCCACGCAACCAACATCGCTGAAATAAGCATGATATACCATATTACTGAGACGAAGCCGGATCTAGCCCCATACGCTGCGAGAAGAGCCTCCTTTAAAGCCTCACGTGTTAAGACTCGCATATTCGGGAAGACCTTGAGGATTTGCCGCGCCACATCTATGGCCTGCTCTCTGCTGGCTAAATAGACGCAGAGATCCGTGGCAAAACCCTCCTCAATCTCGAAGAAGACACTGGCATCTCGGATATGGATCAAAATTAAATCAGCTGTGTACAACCGAATGTCCATCGAAAATATTCCGACAACAGTAAAATTGAAGGGCTTCATCGATTGATCGTAGAGCACAAGTACGTCGCCAACCTTTAGACCAAAGGCTTTTGCCAACCAGTCTCCAACCACCGCAGCCTTCTCGTCGTTCCCCCTCAAGAAGCGACCTGAAGCCAAAGCAAGATTAATCTCCTCCGGAACAGGCATCTTGTCCGGTTCTATTCCCATCACTGTGTAGATCCGGTTGTGGTAGTATATGTAACCCCAAACCCTAGGGACAACCTTGGCCCCCGGCACCCTGCTTATTGTTTCCCCGCAGCTCATCGGTATCGTAACTTGCCTTCCTGCCTGGAGACATTGAACGGTTATGTCGGGAGCAAACGTAGCGCTCAACTCAGCCTCCTTCTCTAAGCCGTCGGCCAGGAAGGCTACTGCGCCTAACACCATTATCGCGATGCTTAGAGACGCGACTATTGACACTGACCTGACTCTATACGTGCAAATGGACTTCACCGCATGTGCGTAGAGATTTACATGCTTTTGAATCCCCATCCAAGAATCACCGCAGACGAACGATGGCTATTTGATCCGTCTGGTTGCCCACTATTGGTATTCCAACAATCGCGCAAGACAGGTGGTAACAGTATGATCCTGGGACGTCGCCTAAGCACGCGCATATCTGTTCAAGAACCGGATTCCTAGTGGCTGAGCACTCCGACGACAGGACGAGACCAACGAAACCAATGGCTTGGATTAGAGCCGACGTAGCCCCGAAGGTGGAACGCCACCTAAATTCGCTTTGAGCAACATGCGCGCTATTCACTAGAAGAAGAGTTACGAGAAGAATAAGGATAGCTCTTTCCCGTGGCAAAGGCAGCCCA
>CAZAQQ010000152.1:0-4429 GCA_964487485.1 uncultured Candidatus Bathyarchaeia archaeon
AAATCTACTACAAAAATTTGTGGGATCTGAATGAAATCATGCGTGCAAACTCCCATCTTTTCCTACCCGTGGTCTCCGAAATAGATAGCTGGATTGCGAGGATAGAACAACTACGTCTACCTCGCAATGTTGTCGCACATATGAACTTCCCAAGTCAAACAGACCGAGAAAGGATAAACGTCTTCTATGAGGATTCCAAGGCCCATTTAAAGCTTCTTACTAGTGACTAAGCGGGGTGTAAACTCAGCTAAGAAGTTTGGCGCCGGGAGAGGGATTCGAACCCTCGCATCCCAGAAGGGATAGTGGCTTAGCAAGCCACCGCCATACCACTAGGCGATCCCGGCTAGCCATGAGTGGTTTTGGTTGTTCTGAGCTTCTAAACTTTTCTCAAAACATGACGCTGAGAATTGTTCTAACGGGTTAAGAGCTTTGCCTGTATATGATTTAAATTTGGGAGACCGCATATCTCAGGGCAATTTCGGAGATGTCTGCGTTGGCTGAGAAACCTAAGATTTTCGGCACGCTTGTAACGGATGTGGTGAGGAAGAATCTATGTGTTTTTTGCGGTGCATGTGTGGCTTCCTGTCCTATTTCAGCACTTTCCGTTCAGGATGAGGAGCCTACGATAAAGGGTAAGTGTGTGCTTTGCCAAATTTGCTATTATCAATGTCCAAGAGTCAGCTATCCTACTGAAGAGCTTGAGAAATATGTTTTCGGCCGAGCTAAGAGTGCGAATGAGCCTTTAGGAATCTATCGGTCATGTTATGTGGGGCGTTCCACGAAGGAGGATGTTCTTAAGAAATGCCAGGACGGCGGCGTCGTTACCTCGGTTCTGGCTCATGCTTTGGAGTCGAATCAAATTGATTGCGCGGTTGTTTCTGGCTTGAGCCCTCAACAGCCATGGAGACCTATGCCAATTGTCGTGAGAACCTTTTGGGATCTTGTGGTAACTGCTGGAACGAAGTATACGCCTAGCCCAACCTTAATGGGGTTGGGGTCGGCTGTGGAGGAGTATGGATGCGGCAAAGTTGCGATGGTTGGGGTTCCCTGTCAAATTCAAGCCTTACGTAGGATGCAGACCTCTCCGCTGGGCGACTTGAAGCTGGCGAACGCAGCGGTTTTGGCGATTGGCCTGTTCTGCATGGAATCCTATTACTACGGCAAGCTTGTCAACGGCTTCTTGAAGGAGAAGCAGATTGATCCTGTGAAAGTCAGTCGCTTCGCAATTAAGAAGGGGAAGTTTAGGATCTACATGGATGGTAACGAAGTCCTAAGCGTTCCGCTGAAAGAACTAGATGGTTATGTTCGGCATAACTGCCATGTTTGCGGAGACTTTACAGCAGAGCTTGCTGACTTGTCGGTAGGTGGCGTGGGCGGGCCTGACGGCTGGTCTACAATCCTTGCCAGAACCGAAAAAGGGGAGGGGCTACTGTTGGGAGCGCAGAAAGCTGGATTCTTGGAGCTTAAGCCGATAAGCGAGGTTAAACCTGGACTTGACCTTGTCATGAAGTTGTCCGATTCTAAAAAGCCTAAGCCCGTGGCGCAGCCTTCTGCAGGTGCAGGTCAAGTTTCTTGAGTGATGAGAGGGTGCTATCGCCGCGGTTTCTCCTTCTTTCCGATTAAAAGCGCGCTTAGGCTTACTCCGTTAACTTTGAATACTCTGTATCTCGTTCCGGGCAGATCTCCGTAGGCTTTGCCCTCTGCGCCGCCTATTCCCTCAATTGCGACTTCATCATGTTCATCAATGAAGTTCAGCGCTCCGTCGCCTGGTAAGAACGCGGTTATTACTTTGCCAGTCTTAATAAGTTGGACGCGGACGCATTTTCTCACTGCACTGTTAGGCTGTCTGCATTCCACGCCTACTTTTTCTAGAACTATTCCTTTCGCTTGCGGCGCACCCTTTAAAGGGTCTGCCTTATAATCTAACATCAGCATTCTTCTTTTGTAAGGCGCATACTTCCATCTGAGTTTCTTTCTATTTTTCTTCAATTTTCTGCCAGCAAGCAGTCCTTTCGCAGCTCTACCCAATGTGTTTCAGCGCCTTGTCAGGCTCCTTTCTGAATGGGTCCGGTTTATTTATGGTTTTTGCATGGGCGAACGCTATCATTCTGAAAAAGCCCAAGGAATCAAAAGCTTCTCAGCTATGGCTACGGCTGCGAATAGTCCTATTCCCATGAAGGCTAGGATGAATATGCAGGCGAAGGCTAGGGCTGTTTGCAGTTGGGGGGATGCTGAAAGAATTAGATATCCTAACCCGACGTCAGACCCAACAAACTCTGCGATAACTGCTCCGACTACAGATAGGGTGATAGCAGTCTTCAGAGAACTGAAGAAGTAAGGCAGTGAGTGGGGGAGCCTAATCTTAAGAAAGATTTGAACATCCGTCGCCTTAACCAATCTAACGAGGTCAAGAAGCTCAGATTGAACAGTAATCATGCCAGTCGAGGTGTCGACAATTATTGGAAAGAAAGCGACTAGGAAAGCAATGATGACTTTTGGGATTAAGCCGTATCCAAACCAAATCAAAACTATTGGAGCTATAGCTACTTTAGGAACTGACTGCAAGACCAAGACGACTGGATAAATGGTGTTTTGAAGGAACTTTGAATAGGTTATCGCGATGCTTATAGGAACAGCGACGGCTATGGCGAAGACAAACCCAAGTAAAGTTTCGTAGAAAGTATAGTAGGTGTGACTTAGAAGCAAAGGATGCCAACGGACGAATTCAGAAATAATAGCTGACGGAGATGGTAGGAGCCACGTAGGTATCTTGAAAAATATTGCAAAGGCTTCCCAGAGAGCTGCCAAAGCGGCTAGGGACAATACTGGCATGAGATAAGTTGAAGCAACTCCCCTAAGCCTCTCCTCCTTGGTCGGCTCTCTTGTTAAGGGCTTACTCATTCCGTAACCACCTTCGCTCCAATCTTCTCCCGGAGCACATTGGTGTGGTCTAGAAATCTCTGGGAAGCCATCATCTCGAGAGACCTAGGCCTATGCAGCGAAACCTCTTCCACATGAATTAATGTTCCAGGCCTTCTGCTTAGGACTAGAACTCGGTCGGAAAGGAAAGCGGATTCGGGAATGCTGTGGGTGACAAAGATCACCGTCTTCTTCTTAACGCTCCAAATCCGGAGTAGTTCAAGGTTCATCTCTTCCCTCGTCATCGCGTCGAGGGCGCCAAAAGGCTCGTCGAGAAGCAGTAGGCTAGGATCGTAAATCAAGGCTCTACATAGCGACACTCTCTGCTGCATTCCTCCAGATAAGTGTCTCGGATCCTTATCCTCGAAACCTTCAAGGCCGACAAGTTTGAGCAAATCACGTGTTTTCTCAGTGTAATCCTTAATGTCAAGCCCCAGAATCTCAATGGGCAATAGAAC
The DNA here is from genome assembly GCA_964487485.1 of uncultured Candidatus Bathyarchaeia archaeon. Classification (GTDB taxonomy): domain Archaea; phylum Thermoproteota; class Bathyarchaeia; order 40CM-2-53-6; family CAZAQQ01; genus CAZAQQ01. The sequence goes on from CAZAQQ010000152.1 coordinate 3,378, forward strand.
ATTTTGCACAGCTGTTCTCCAAGGTAGCAGATTTGGGCTCTGGAAAGCCATCCCGACATCGCGTCCTGGCCCAACAATCTTCCTACCTTTGATGTAGACTTCACCACTGGTTGCTGGCAATAGACCGGAAACAACCTTTAAAAGCGTACTTTTCCCGCAGCCACTGGGTCCAATAATCGAGACGAATTCTCCCTCATAAACGTCGAAGCTGAGGTTTTCTAAAGCTGTGACCTTGCTACCTCTTCGAGTATGGTATTCCGCAGTAAGGTTGCGTACGCTTACGGCAACGTTCCTTCCCAATTTAGCCATCCCAAGGGCGCACCGTTTCGAGATCCTCTGCTCCGCCTGCGGTTCATCTACTTCCAAGAAAAGTGCAGGAGTAGATAAAGCTATTTTGCAGGCATAGACTTGTTTATGCAGGCCTAAGCGGAAGTAAGTTTCATCGAGCTTTTTGGAACTCTGACTACTTCCGGAAATTGTACGCCGAAAGGTTTTGTAGCATCAATTCCCATAATTGATGTTATTCCTTTTTCCGGCACTGAAGGATCCAGTGGTCCGCCAGATACGTTAGAAACGATGATGAAGTCTTCGGCTGGTTGAGCTCTTGTGGCAATTGCCCATAATACCTGGTCTGTGTTGAACACATCTACGTCCTCATCCACCGTAATCAAATATTTTAGTCTGCTTATTCTCCCGAGCGCCTCCAGAATTAAACGTCTTGCCTGACCTTTGTATCTTTGTTTCAGGGAAACAATTCCAATACTTTGTCCGGGACATATCACATGAGTTGCTTTCATGTCGGGAAAGGTTCTTTTCAATTCATCGTACATCGTTGCCTCTAACCCAATTTCGACTAGAACATGATTCTCCGTCCTCGGCATCCCAGACAACATTGTTTGGTAGATAGGATTTTCTCTATGTGTGATGGCTTTGGCTTCAATGACGGGTTGAGGACTCATATCCCCGTAATATCCGGTGAAATCACCAAATGGACCCTCTGGCTCTCTAGTATTTGGTAATACCTTACCTTCTATGACAAACTCGGAGTTTGC
>CAZAQQ010000153.1:0-2058 GCA_964487485.1 uncultured Candidatus Bathyarchaeia archaeon
TATTTCCCATAATGTTCGCAATTTCCTTGATAACGCTTGGGACAGGATTCATTTTCCATGAGCTCTCGCATAGATTTGTGGCTCGAAGGTTTGGTTGTTGGGCAGAGTTCAGGCTTTGGCCTTGGGGTCTCGCTCTCGCAGTGTTGCTTGCTGTTTTATCTCAAGGTCGGTTAATCTTTGCGGCCCCAGGTGCAGTCTACATAGTGCCCAGATCTTTCGGCTGGAGTTACGGAATAACTCCTAAACAGAATGCGTTAATTTCTCTATCGGGCCCGTTAGCAAATATTGCTGTGGCTCTGTTCTTCGCCTTATCAACAGGTACCTTGGGCCTTATCGGCGAGATAGGATATCGCATAAATCTCTGGCTTGCTGCGTTTAACCTACTGCCTTTCGGCCAGATGGATGGCCACAAGATTATGATTTGGAAACCTATAATCTGGGCAACGGTCACTATTCCTGTTTGGTTGTTAGTGTTTTTACCCTTAATCTAAAAGCAGTGATCCACGCAGCTGGGTGAGTCTACATCTGAACTTCATAGCTTGTGAGCTAGGCGGTTTTGAGGATTTCAGAAAGTCCGTAAATGACAGTAGCTGGCGTCCAAATTGAAAAGACTCTGGCATAGGGTAGTCCACCCGCCTTCCTAAGAACTTCGCTATCTCCAACTTCACGATAGCCTTCCACAAAGTTTTGAGCAAATTGAAGGAAGCCTCCTGTCATAGCCACTCCATAATGTCCTGCATAGAACAAGAACTCAGCCACATCCCAAACCCTATCGCCTCTCTTCTTAGCTTGCTCAAGATCTACCGCGTACACTTCACCATCTGAGCTCACCACGAAATTTTCCGGCTTGGTGTCTCCCATCCCCACGTCCAGCTCATGAATCTTTGCCAAAGTCTTCCCAACTTCTAATGCGATTTGCTTCTGATTAGGCGTCAAGCTGTTAACTCCAAAGCTTTCCCTAACAAAATCAGTCACAGGTCTACCGTCCACGTATCGCTCGAATAAGAGGAGATTGGGCAGACTTACGTGAACAACACTTGGTACAGGTACATTGCTCTCGGCTAGAAAGCGGTTCATTCCGTACTCGTTCGCCAAACGTGTTTTTCCAGCAATAGCGAAAAACTTAGTGCCTAGTGTGACTAGGCTTAAGGTGAACCATTTGAAACCATGCCAATCTGTAAACTTCTTCGCAACTAGCTTCTCCTCACCAGCCGTGACCAAACAAACTTCGTTCAATACTCCTGCTAGAGGAGCAACCGTTATAGTCGCTCCCGGCCTGAGTTTGCTTGCCACTTCGACCATCGATGCTTTTTCATTAAGGTTTACCAAACCTCTGTCTGTCTTGAGGAAGAGATGGTTCTTTGGGTCTTCAGGCTCCTGCACGGTTAAGGCCATTTGCAACTCCCTCTTAAGCATCAAAGACAATTCGCGGGCCACAGTTTCAACATTGATGCTTAAGATGGAATAGAGAGCCTTCCTACTCAGCTCAACCACGTTCACTGCTTTCTCCATGGTCTTCTTGGACAGCAGCTTGTCAATGTAATTATTCTGAAGCATTATGTTGCCATCATCAATCTTCACCATTCCGGACTCGATGAAGTCATGCAAAGCCAAGTTATAGCCTTCTAGAATCTTTGGCAGGTTTTGTTGCTTCAAATCCTCGCGAAGCGTGTTGACGTAGCTATATCTGATGGGAGGGTAAACTCTAGCTCTTTTTCTCATTCTGGCAAGCGCGAGGTACTCAGGCTTGATAATGAGACCTCGAGAAAGTTCGCCGTACTCCACAACTAGGTCTCTAAGTTCTTCTCCTATGACTCTGCTCTTAATCTCCTGCTCCACTCTAATCAAATAATCTGGACTGAGTATGGGTACATAGGGGAAAAGAAGTCGGTCTGCAAGAAATTCCCCAAGACCTCCCTTCTTGGCGTCCAATTCAAATAGTTCTTTGTCGACTGCGAGAATAGTCACGTAAGCGGCGTCTACTTTCCTGAAGTGGTAGCGCAATCCTTCGAAGTAGTTTTCAAGAACTAGGAGGACATCATAGTCACTTTCAGGTCT
>CAZAQQ010000153.1:2158-4427 GCA_964487485.1 uncultured Candidatus Bathyarchaeia archaeon
ATCTATTTTGTAAAGAAATATGTCTGTAGCATTGTACCTATGCTCCCAGTACCCAGTTCTGCTGGAGTCCTCGTATACTAGTGTGAAGTTAACCCGACCAATAGTTTGATTGCGGCCCTCTCCCAAAGAGCTGAAGATTTTCCAACATTTCGAGTAGGTAACGTTCTGCCAAACCAACAAAGTCACATCACTGTGTTTGAGCCATTCTTCAAGCTTGGCATCATCGCGCAAATTCAGGTACCAATCAAGATGTTCGTAGCTTATGAATCGATTTGGCTTAAGTCTGGAAAAGTACATTACGGACGGGAAATCGCACAACACACTTCCTCGGACGTAAGCTTTCCCTAATGCCAAACCTGCTCTAGACTCTGGGGTAACGACGTATACGTTCTTTGGGAAAATCCAGATTAGAGAGAAATAGGGGACAGCAAGAAGGACGAGTAGTGCCAACCCGAGTAGAACGCGCTTATTGGGTTTCGGAAGTGCAGGCGGCAGAACGGCAGACATTAGGGGCAGAATGACTACTAGTCGCCCTGGGTCTCCATAGTCGAGGCCGACGAGATGTGCGAATGTATAGAAAACTATGTATGCGATAGAAAGACAAGTGAGTACCCTAGTCTCTCTGCTCCGCAACATACCCAAAACAACTCCTATCACGAATAGAAAAAACGTCATTTTAATGGCCTCATTCGTGTAGAAAAGAAGGGTTTCTGATGGATCTCCAAGGTGTGGAACCCATCCTATAGACGCCAAGTAAGTTGCGAACCATTCAAGCGGATGCTTTGCTTGGATCGCACTCCAGCCGCACCAGCCAAGTGCGACTGCTAATGCAACCCCAATCGGCAATAAGGTTCTTCGCGTTTTCCAGCCGCGATATCGGAAGCCTATCACCAACAAAAACGCGGTGACAAACCAAGCTTCGTAGCTAGTCAGCATAGCCAAGGCTGAAGACAACGAAAACAGCCACACCTTATTAGTGATGAATGAGAAGACGGCTAGGGCGACAAGGAACGATAATAAGGCCCCTGGAACTCCTACGGTCGAGTAGTCTATATGCCAAGGCTGGAACCCAAGGACCAAACCTCCAACCGTGGCGAGCCAACGGTTCTCATAGAGACGGAGGCAAATGAAGTAGACAACGATAGAAGTTAGAGCTCCAAAAAACATACTGACAAGTCTCGGGATCAAAATGGAACCATTATGCGAAATCAGCATCAAAAAACCAGAAAGATATTGGAAAAGCGGTAGCCACAGAATGGCCATGTTTGGCATAGGTTTGAAGTCGGAGTATACGCCGCGGTTCTCAATTGTAAGAGTTGTCATCAGCCAACGGTGGTAACTTTCATCCATCCGGTCGATCGGCATGGTTGAAAAGTGATAGGCCCTTAGTAACAATGCTGCCGCAAAAACCAACGAGATCGAAAGCATGTCTCGAAAACATTCGTTCAGCGTCCCACGTGCTAGAAACGGCCGGAACATTTCAGAGTTTCGACCTGTGTCAACTAGGTGCTTAACTCGCGACGACCTTGAGTTATGTTTGCTCCAGCTATAAATGAGTAGGCAACTGTATACAGTAGTAGAATAGGTATTATGCCCAAGTTCATTTTGAAGTAGGCTACAACCATAGCAACAATTCCGACAATGGCCAAGGCGATTTCGAGGGCGATAATCTTGTCGACAGCGACTTGATATTTCTTATCTTTCCATGTGTCCGATTGCTTTTCTATCTTATATTTTGGGGTTCTCGCAAATATTCCCGGCCCGCCGCCTATCAGCCCACGAACAACAGCTACGGTGTTGCTGAGACTTATTCCGAATCCAACCAGCCCTAGAGCTGCTAACGCTTTAGCTTGACTCCTCACCCTTATTCCCTGAAGTCTTAACGCTTTTGCATAGAAAACCCACATGGAAATAGCGCAGAAAAATATCGCTGCGTTCAAAACGATCCAATGAGGCATCGAAATGAAGTAGTCCCATGCTGACTGAACTAAGATTTGGAGATAGGGTATGAAGTTTAGCCAGGTGGGGATGTCGGGCGCAATCCTCGGCTCAGGAAAGGCAAGTGTAGCCAATTTAACAAGGCGGATGTCCAAGAAAGCCGCGACTAAGGCGACTGCAAAAGCCATAAACATCAAGGGATGGACAGCGTAGTAGGATAGATGTATTAGGCCTTGGATCTTTTGGCCCAGCGAGAGGCTTTTCTTTGCTAGGATGCGTGGGGATAACTTGCGAAAAGTTCGGATAGAACCGCATGCCCAGCGGCTTTGCT
>CAZAQQ010000154.1:0-4384 GCA_964487485.1 uncultured Candidatus Bathyarchaeia archaeon
GGAGATCGAGGACTCAGCAGCTCAAAAAGATGTTAGGAGAAAGATGATTGAAGCTGTCAGCCAGGCTGGCGGTTATAATGTTGGTTTCCTAATAATGACTCAAAGACCTGCCTACGTCCTAAAGTCCGTAATCTCCCAGTGCAATACCGTCGCATGTTTTAGGTTAAAGTCGGGCAACGATCAAGATGCAATTCTCCAATATACGGAGTACGGCAGCGAGCGGCTGAGGGACTATTTGCCGGGACTAGCCGACCACGAAGCAATACTGTGGGGAACGGCGATTCCTACACCATTCCCAGTCATAGGCGAGATTAAAGTTGAGGAATATCCGCGGAAAGCCGCTGTCCTCGCGAAGCAAGCTTGGCAGAGAATGGAGAAGCCGAGAAAGGAAGTTAAGAAACTAGATGTGGAGGAAAATGTAAATCCGCCCATTATGTAAGTAGACACCGCCGTGAACCAGTTGAAATCTTTCTCTTTCATGCACGCAGCAGACATACATTTAGGGAACATGCAATACGGTCTTGAAGCGCGAAGGGAAGATTTCGCCCGCGCTTTCGAGGAGGTTGTGACGAAGACCATCGCTTTAAAGCCAGACCTCATGATCATTGCTGGCGATCTATTCAACGACCCAAGGCCTCCAAATCCCACATTGGCAACTGCCATCAACAAGTTGAAGAGGCTAGTTGACGCAGGGATTGAGGTTCTAGCTGTTGAGGGGTCGCATGACTCTGCCCCCAACATTACAACAGGAACCATACTTAGGCCCTTGCATGACGCTGGTCTACTGAAGTATCTTCCATCACTGCCCGGATCTTCATGGTTCCACGAATTCTGCTATGTTTACGGTCTTCCCAACTTTAGAACAAGAGCGAAAGCTGAGGAAAATCTCAGCGAATGGTTGGGAAGAAACCCCGCAAGGCCAGACCCAGACTTATTCAACATTTTCGTCTTCCACCAAGCCTTGACAGATCTGAAAGTTGAGACCCTTTATGCCGAACCGGAGGTGAACCATGAGCAAATTCCGCGAGGATTTGACTACTACGCTGGTGGGCATATACACCAGTTTCACACCGGAAAAATCGGCTCCGGAATCCTAGTTTACAGTGGCGCAACTGAAACCACAAGCTACTTGGAAGCAGGCTTCGAAAAGGGGGTTTGCTTTGTTAGAGTTTCGCAAGACAAGGAGGTGAACATTGAGAGGATTAAGCTTGAGACGATTCGCAGATTCACGGTCATTACCCCTAAATGCGCGGGGCTCTCTTCAAACGAAATAACTGAACACGCGTACCAGCTTATTAGAGAGAAAGACGAACCGGAAAAAATATTGATAGCCGTTCTCTCAGGCTCGCTTCCGCTGGGTTCAAGCAAAGCTAGCGTAGATACCTTGAAACTGAGGAGAGCAGCCCAGAAGGCACTGCATGTTCATGTAGTGAACAAGCTGGAAGAGAAGGTTCTAGGCGACGAAACTCTACGGGCCATGTTTGAAAAAGTTGAAACCAGAAGAGAAAGATCAGAGAAATACTTCCTTTCCTTGCTAAGCGCAAGATACCCAGAAAAGGATGTTGTAAAACTGGCTAAACTAGCTCTGAACCTAATAGAACCATTAACAAAAGGGGAGAAAGAGAAAGTTAGACAGCTACTAGAGGAATCGGACTAGATGAAGCTCACGAATATTGCCATCAAAAACATCAGATCTCACATAGCCACCGAAATAACCTTCAAAGACGGTTTCAACTGCATAGTCGGTGGAGTAGGAGATGGCAAGTCCAGCATATTGTATGGAATTGACTTTGCTTTATTCGGCGAGAGGCTTGGTAGAAGCTACGACTATCTGCTACGTGAGGGAGAAACCTCCGGAAGTGTTGAGCTGACTTTTGAACATAAAGGAAAAACCTACTCAATCCAAAGAGCGTTAACGAAGGAGCGAGATAGAATAATTCAGGATACAACGCACATATCGCTCTATGAAGATGGCAAACTCGTGGCTAGTGGAAAGAAAGCTGCAGTTGACGAGGAAGTTAGTAGAGCAACGGGCCTAGACATCAATTTCTTCCGAGAAGTTACTTGGATTCAACAGGAAAGGTTGAAGGAATTCCTCTTAATTGAGCCTTCTAGAAGGCAGAGTAAGATTGATGAACTGTTAGGATTGTCTGAGTTCGACACTTGCTACACCAACCTAAGATTCTACCAAAGCGCCTATGAAGGTGAACTTGCCGCATATGAACAAGACCCAGACATAGTCAAAATAGAAGATATGCGATTGGACTATGAAAACAGGGAAATGGAGTTTGTTGAGGCTCAAAAAGAAATTGCCACTCTCGAATCTCAACTCGTATCGCTCGAAGGCGAAATGCAGAAAGCCGAAGAAAACCTGAAACAACTAGAAGAGCAAAGGGCACGAGTTGAGGAGCTAAAAAGGGAAGAATCCGTTCTAAAGACTATGATTCAAAATTACCAAGAAGAATTGAACCATCTAGAGTCACGGTTGCACAAGCAACGAGACTTGGTCAACTCGCTACAGGCGGACGCCCAGAAACTCGATGCGGAAGAGAGCAATGTTAGAAGCCGTTTTTTGCAAATAGGCGTTTCATTGTCGACAACGCCTAACGAATTGAAAAAGATTATTGACTGCACTGAAAACAACCTCAAGCTACTGGCTGGAGAAGAAAGCAGTTTAGAAAGGGGGATTGTGGAAACACGGCAGAGGTTAGAACTGCTGAGAGAAAAAAGCGATTGCCCCCTCTGTCTACAGCCATTAAGCGAGGAGCATATGAAAAATGTGCTGGGAAGGCTGAAGCAATACATTGAAGAAAATCAGCGGAGAATTCTAGAACTTCAACGTGAAATCGAAAAAAACAGTAAGAAGCTGCTTGTAGCGAAAGAAGTTATGCAGAAACTAGTTGAGATCAAGGTCGGGCGAGAATCTGTTCAAAAAAGATTAGATGAAGAGGTTGCGAGGGCTGGGGAAGATGAAAAAAGGAAGGAAACCCTACAAATTGAGCTCGAAAAATCCGAGGAAAATCTGCTTATTGTTCTAGGCGAGATAGCAAAGTTTGATGCGAGAACTCTTGAGGAAGCAAGAGCAAGTCGAGATAAGGCTCTTGAAGCCTACTCCGACACAAAAAACGAGGTAAAGGCGGCAAACGCCACGCTAGCTCAAATAGAGAATATGCTAAGTAGCCTAAAAGAAAAACTTGACTATGCGGAGAAAAAGCTAACACGCAAAGATAAAGTCAAATCCATATTAGGCATAGTCGAAACCCTCAGAGACGCCTACAAGACCGTGCGGCCGCACTTAAGGACTGAATACATAAATGTCCTAAGGTCAAGAACCCAAAACCTGCTAGATGAGATGTTGACGGCAACAGATAAGCAATTGCTTATTGATGTAGATGAAAACTACTCACCTTTGATTAGGGGAGAGTCAAATGTTTGGAGAGACTCAACATCTATCTCTGGTGGAGAAAGAACCCTTCTAGCCTTCGCATACAAAATAGCTCTGGGACAACTTATTGTCGAAGCTAAGACGGGGGAGTCTCCTGGTATAATAATTTTGGATGAGCCTACGGAATCCCTTGGACCAGAAGACGGTTCCATAAGCCGCCTAGCCGAATCCCTAACAAGGTTGAAGGGCATTGAACAAATAATAGCTGTAACTCACTCTGAAGACTTCGCCGAAAAAGCTGAACACTTGATAAGAGCCAGAAAAGAGGCAGGGATCAGCACAGTAATCGAGGAGAGATAGCGGTGGGATCAAACCTTATTGATAAAGCTGCAGAAGCACTTAGAAAATCCATGGAATCCACAAAGAAAGCCTTAGAAGCTCTAGATCACGAGAATCTGGAAGCAACTGAGTTTCCTCTCTGGAAAGCGGCAGCTGAATCAGAATACGCGTCATTCATCCTCTCTGTCGCAAAAGGTCTGAACGAACCTTACGCAGAGGCAGAAGACTTACGTCTGGACAACCCCTCTCCTAAGCCAACAATAATTGCGGCTGAACAAGCTTTGTCGGAAGCTCTGAAACTTGTAGGTTACAACCTAGAGGAAGCCTATCAAAAATCAAAGTTAGCGACTAAATACTTAAGAAAAGCATCTTCAACCCTCACCACCAAACCGTCAGTTCGAGCCAAATGATCTGAAGCGAGAGTGCAATTCGCAGTAGTCTAGCAGCTGATGAAGGCAACTAATTGGCGGAAAGCAATCTGCCTCAATTCAAAAATAGTTATTCCACATCGCTTCAAGCGCTCTAAAAAAATTCTGGCGGCAATCTAAAGCGATTTCAGAGAGAGATTAGGTAGATAACCACAGCAGAGCTTACTAGATCTCCAGGAAGATATTAATTAGTTCAAGATTAATCGAATGAGCTTAACCTCCAAGCCTTCAC
>CAZAQQ010000155.1:0-4381 GCA_964487485.1 uncultured Candidatus Bathyarchaeia archaeon
CTTGGCGAAGCAGTTTCTTGGCCTAGAGTCCTCAGCCTTGACAAGGATTACTTCGCGAAGTTCAAGCATGCGTTAGAATCGAGGAAGAGGATTGAGGGCCACACTGCCGGTGCTAAGAACAATAAGCTTGCGGCCTATGTCTCAGCTGGAATATTTTCTTGCCATGAGCCTATCAACTCAGAACAGGTAATTGAGAGACTGCGCCTAGGCATGTTCGTAATGCTTCGAGAAGGCTCCCTGCGTCGCGATCTGGCTGAAATTCTTCCACCTCTGTTGAAGGCTGATGTTAACGCAAGTAGAATGGCATTTGGAACTGACTTGATTGATCCCCCTGACTTGACTAAACAAGGATACATGGACTTCATAGTGAGGAATGCGATAGGACTGGGTTTGGACCCTGTCCGGGCTATTCAGATGGCAACAATCAATCCAGCCCAATACTTCAGACTTGACAACGACATTGGCGGAATTGCTCCCGGTAGATTCGCTGACATGACGCTGATTGATGACTTGGGGAAAGTCGATGTGCAGCTTACAATCAGCGGTGGAAAAGTTGTGGCGAAAGACGGAAAAATGCTTGAAGCGACGCCGCGCTTTGTGTATCCCCGTATTGCTTCAAAAAGCATTCATGTGCGAAGGAAATTGCGGCCCCAAGATTTTGTTATTAAGCCTCCTCACTCAAAAAAAGGGGACAAGGTTAGGGTTGTGGTAGCTAAGTTCGTAACTGAAGCCATTAACAGGCAGGTTGTTGAGGAGGTTCCGGTGGTAAAAGGCGAAGTTCCATGCGTACCTGAGAGAGACATTATGAAAGTGGCAGTCATTGATAGACATTGGAAAAGTTCAAGGAAAAGCCTAGGCTTCATACAAGGTTTCAAGGCGAAGATTGGCGCTCTTTCAAGCAGCCTTAACTTCGATCAAAACAACATCGTTGTCATAGGATTCAGCGATGCTGATATGGCTGCGGCGGCCAACAAAGTGATTGACGTGGACGGAGGCATCGCAATAGCGAGCGGCGGAAAGGTTGTGGATTATCTTCCAATGCCAATCGCCGGCGTCATGTCTTCCCAACCAATGACTGAGGTCGCAGAAAAAATGGAAAAAATGAGCAATTTTCTCAAAGAAGCAGGATGCGAATTCGAAAAGCCGTTAAACACACTTCTTTTCCTAACCTTCGTGACACTGCCAGAAATCCGAATAACAGACCGTGGACTAGTTGACGTAAAGAACCACAAGTTCATTTCGCTATTTCCCGACTGAAAGATGTTGTGACATTGGTGCAAATCAATTTGGGCCTTGGCCTAGCAAGCGTCTTCATGGAGATTCTGACGGTCTAAGCATCGACATCGTCTACGCGTCATTCTGTTCTTGCTTCGATTACGATCTTTCTATTTCCTTCCAAATAGATGTCGACTTCATCTCCTACCTTGAGACCAGTTGCTTTGATAATGTCCTCCGGCAGATAGAGTGCGGGGCGTTTTCCAGCAGCGCTGATCTTCCTTGACAGTCTGAGAGTTGGCACAAATTGCTTTACACGTGCTCTAAGCATATCGTACTCCGCTGGAGTGAAGACCTCATCTCCACATTTAGGGCATCTTTCGCACTTGACATTGCGGAACAGGACGCCTTGATGTTCTAAGTCGCACTTAGCTTCTACATAGTCGACTCTACATTTTGGGCACTTTACCACTCGATCTTATCCCCCCTTTAGCACAGTCTTAACAGCTCTGTGATCAGGATACTCATGGCAGATAACGACGAGGATGCCTCGCTTCCCCTTGAAAACATATCTCATCTTACTTCTGCCTTCTCTGATTTCCTTGCCGAGTTCAATTGTTTTCTTGACATCATCAAACGTTAGATCGAGGGCAAGCATCTTCTTTGCAGCATGCTTCGTTATTCTGATCTCCTTCCTCGCCTTTATATGTCCCTCAGTATTGTACGTGTTGTCCACGTACATAAGGTTTACGTGTAAGATACGTATTTGAACGAAACCGAAAGCGTTGATCTGAAGAGGTCTTATCTTCCAGCTTGAGGCTGACGGTACATGAGCTACAAAATTTTCTGCGACTTATATCTTTCTCCTCACATTCTTCTGTGCTATGATAGATCTTGGGAAGATCTACGATGAGTTAGCAAAGGAATATGATAGGAACCTTGAGACGGGGAAAATTAGAGGCCAATCATTGAAGGTTCTTGGCGAAGCTGAGAAGAACAGTCTACTAGGTCTCGCCAATCCTAGGAAGAATGACTGTGCGTTGGACGTAGCGTGTAGGACAGGAAGAATCACAATCGAACTTGCCAAAGTCTGTGGGGGAGTATGTGGAGTTGATATTTCAATAAATATGTTAAAGATCTGCAGAGACAAGTCGCGACAATATGGAAGTGTCGTAGAAACAAAGAAGGCTGACGCGAGGCGCTGCCCTATCTAGCCGAAAGGTTTTCACTAATTACTTGTCCGGGGCTATTCGACTATTACCCGAAAAATGAAGCCGTCCAAATGCTCAGTGAATGGAAAAGAGTTCTAAAATATGGCGGACGGTTAGTGACCACATTGCAAGACAAAAAAAATGAAAATGCAAGTTCGAAGAAACCCTTAAGGTAGGCCTCCTGCAGGTATTCTTACTTGGTGCCTGCGCACTGACATGAGCGTGGCAACCTTGCCGGTAAACGCATTAGTTGAGCCACTTCTCGATGATGTCTCAGCTTCCCTGCAGGCCAAGTTGAAGATCCGGTCAATAGTTCTATTCGGTTCTCTAGCCAGGGGTGAGGAGCGAAAGCAGAGCGATATCGACTTAATAGTGGTGTCTGAAGAGTTCCCAGAATCCTATAGTGCGCGTCTTGACCTGCTTAGGCCGATCTTTCAGGAGGCTAAGCGCATGGAGAGCTACCTTCGGCTTTTGAGAAAGGGCTACCATTTCTCTTTCTCAGCTGTGCCATACAGGCCTGAAGATTTAGATGATACGCCGCCGCTGCTACTTGACGTTACTGAAGACGGAGTGATACTTCATGACGATGGGCTAATGCGCAGGAAATTGGCGGAACTGAAAAAGAGGCTGCGAGCCCTTGGGTCAAAGAGGGTCTATACGCAAGCTGGAAAATGGTACTGGGTCTTGAAGCCTGACTTGAAGCCGGGGGAGATTATTCAAATTTGATTAATCGGCGGATGGCTGAGAACTACCTGTCAGATGCGAGATCAATACTTGCAGAGGTAAAGACAGCGAGGAGGAGAAAGCTTCATCATCGCGTGGTTCGGCTTAGCCAAGAGTCATTTGAACTATCACTTAAAGCAATCCTCCGCTCGGTGGGAGTCGAGTACCCCAAGGAACATGAAGTGTCCGACGCAATCAGGGAAAATATTGTGAAGTTCCCAAATTGGCTTCAAGCCCGCTTAAACTATCTTGAGGAGGCAAGCATATGGTTGTCGGAAAGGCGCGGTCCCGCCATGTATGGGGACGAGATCGCCGGAAAACCAGCATCAAAGCTTTTCAGCGGCAGGGACTCGAAAAAGGCTCTGGAATACGCAAATGAGGCGCTCCGATTCGGCGAGAAACTGTTGCAGGAGATGTTCGGAACTAGAGAGTAGTATGCATGACCTGATAAGCCATGCCCCTGTCAGAAATAGATCTGCTCAGAATTTTTTGGCCTTAGCGGTGGAATCAGGCACGAAAATTTGGGTTCTCTGCGGTTATGGGTTAGGTTGGTGTTGTGAGCCTGAGTTGGTATCGTGATTGATGAATATAGGTTTTCCAGAATTGTTTGCAGAACTGTGGGTTTGTGTGTCTTATGAGGATGATTTGGAGGATGCTCTCTAGGCCTTCTGTGCTCCAGTGCTCGTCCAAGTATTACTTGTATTGTTATTTCGGTAATGGACTTGTCGTGATAATATTGCGTCGTCAGCTAATCTACACGCGACAAAACTCTTTAATAATGTAGGAGGCTAACTTTAGCGACCGATTGATTCTTGTTAGGTATTTGGAGGAAGGCAGATGTCGAAGGTGCCTGATAAGATTAAGACTTGGCAGATGATCCAGCCTTGCAGCAAAGATCCGGCGACTGGAAAGGTTGTCACGGGTAAAATAGAGAAGATGGAAATTCCTGTTCCTCAGCTTCAGCCCGGAGAGGTTTTGGTTAAGGTGGCTGGCTGCGGCGTATGCCATACTGACTTGGGGTATTTCTATGACGGTGTTCCGACTGTGAGTAAGCCTCCGCTTACGCTGGGGCATGAGATAAGCGGTGAGGTGGTTGCTGGTGAAAGTAGGCTTTTGGGCAGGAAGGTTGTCATACCCGCTGTTATGCCCTGTAACAAGTGTCCGATTTGCGCTAGTGGTAGAGGCAACCGTTGTTTGGCCCAGAAGATGCCGGGCAACAGCCTAGGCATATA
>CAZAQQ010000156.1:0-4326 GCA_964487485.1 uncultured Candidatus Bathyarchaeia archaeon
CAGCTTCAACCTTGGCCACAATATCATAAACGCCGTAAACTGCGTAAGCCTCCTTCACATTAGGCATTTTTTTCAATCCTTGGAGCAATTCATCTTCAGACCCAATCTCCGCGTTGATCAAGACAAAAGCCAGAGGCATTTTTCACATAATCCTCCAACAAACAATGTTGTTCTACATAGAAACTTAAAAGGTTTGTAGATGAAGTAAAAGGTTGCTAGGGATAGGGTAGTTTGAGCTTGGTAGAGAGAACTGTTACTACGCGAGAAATGCGTGCTCTGGAGCTAAATGCAGAGTATTTAGGCGTATCTATCCTTCAAATGATGGAGAACGCAGGCAAGGCTGTTGCTAACGAGATTGCCTCTAGATTCAAGCCGAAATCTAAAGTCGTCATTTTTGGTGGAGTAGGTCGAAACGGCGGAGACGGCATGGTAGCCGCTAGGCACCTAGCCTCCATGGGGTTCAATGTGGAATTTTCCTTGATTGGAAAGGAGAGCGAATTGAGGGATGAGAATGTTATCCGTAACTGGCAAACCCTGCGGAAAATATCGTGGAGCATCGTTACAAATGAGGTCTACGACTCTTCGCTTATATCGGTTCCTGAATGCGATGTCGCAGTATGCGGCCTAGTTGGCACAGGCGCTAAAGGAAAACTTCGGCAACCAATACTGCAAGCCGTCAAGGCTTTGAATAAGGCTGAATGCTTCAAAGTCGCCGTAGATTTACCCAATGGAATTGATGCAGACAACGGAGAGGTTCTGGGCGAAGCAGTCAAAGCAGATCTAACAGTGACCTTTCATCGAATGAAGAAAGGGCTGGAGAAAGCTCGGGAATACGCGGGCGAAATCAAAGTCGCGGACATAGGAATTCCTCCTGAAGCTGAACTCTACGCTGGGCCGGGAGATGTTGAGAAAGTTAGAAAGCCAAGACCTCCTGAGTCGCATAAGGGAGATTTCGGCCGCTTACTAGTAATTGGGGGAAGCGAAACCTATTCTGGAGCACCGGCTTACGTTGCCTTGGCGGCACTACGCAGCGGAGTTGACCTAACCTATATTTGTGCGCCGGAAAAAACTGCTTACGCCATTTCATCTATGTCTCCGGACTTAATCACAATAAAACTGAAAGGGCAACATTTCGCTCCCGAAAATCTGGATGAAATCAAACCCTTTCTAGAGAGAGCTACCGGTGTGGCGGTCGGCCCTGGGCTTGGAATGCATAAAGACACCGTTAACGCTGTTGAGAAGCTTCTTGATTTGTTAGGCAAGCTTAACAAGCCTACGCTGTTCGACGCAGACGCAATCAAAGCATTTGGCTTGAGGAAGAGAAGAGTGAGCTTCCCATTCGTTTTAACGCCCCACGCAGGTGAGTTTGAAGCGCTTTCAGGGAAGAGTCTTCCAGCCGATTTGAAACAGAAAATGGACAAAGTAAAATCCGTGGCTAGGGAAATAGGTGCCACTATTCTGCTGAAGGGCCCTGTAGACATAGTTTCAAATGGAGATAATGTGAAACTGAACTTTACGCATAACCCTGGAATGACTGTTGGCGGTACTGGTGATGTTCTTTCAGGCATAGTAGGAGCCTTCCTGGCTCAAGGATTCTATATATTTGAAGCTTCAGTGGCCGGGGCCTTCCTCAACGGCCTAGCCGGAAACTTGGTATTCAAAGAAAAAGGGTACCACATGGTTGCCACCGACCTCATCGAAAAAATTCCCTCCGCAATCATGAATTCCACGTCTCGATGAAAACCAGTCAAGGCAAACTGTCGGAGCAGCAATCGCAAACAATTGCGAGACATTAGCCTCCATGCTCTCCAAAGGTTTACTCAAAAGACCATAGCTTAGGGAGGGATTGCCGTCACGGACATGTTTGCTCAACGATCTCGAATAAGGCTGTTGGTTTATGAGTTGAGGCAAGACGATCCGAAAAGGTGTACATCAGCAAAACTAGTTCACCTCCATCTAGCACAGCCTATCTTTCGCGCCGCCTCCATTCCCAAAAAAGCCGTCGTGTTAAACCCAGTGGCAAGCGAGATACTGGCTTCATCTGATAGCCACTTCATGAAAGGCGGAGGAGTTGTAGCAATTGATTGCTCATGGGAGAGATACGAGGAAGTTTTTGCGAGAAAATTTAGAGGGATAAATAGGAGGCTACCGCTTTTGCTCGCTGGAAACCCTACGAATTACGGACAATTGGGGAAGCTAAGCTCCGCTGAAGCGTTGGCAGCAGCTCTACACATAGGTGGGTTCGAAGCTCAAGCAAGGGAGTTAATGGCTGTTTTCAAGTGGGGCCAAACCTTCATTGCGCTCAATAAGAATCCCCTAGAAGAATATGGACTTGCTAGGAGTAGGGAAGAAATGATTGCGGTCGAGAAGGCTTACTTCGCCGGCTGAGGACGATGAGAAATCACCTCCGGTTCGATAGGTCTTGAGGCTAGGCGTTTTCTGGTTGCCGAAAACAAGTAGAGGCTGCCTATGAGGGGAGCGTTTATATGTACTTTAGCCTCCAGTTTTCTCAGAGATCGGTTGTCATAGGCGGTTTAGCTAATGGCTGTTGCCTTTGTACTCATAAACGTTGAACCTGGAACCGAGACCAAGATACTTTCGGAACTGAGGAAAGTTCCGTTCGTCAAGGAGGCTCACTTCGTTTACGGGGTATATGACATAGTGGTGGAAGTCGAAGCCGATGCCATGGAGAAACTGAAAGATATCGTAGCGTCGAAAATTAGAATGATAGAAGGTGTGGAAGCAACCACCACAATGATTGTAGTTCAAAGCGCATAAAGAATTAAGTGGGTTCTTGGTTTTGCGGCCTTGGGTGGTCGGCGCGCCGGCTGTAACCCACCTTATGGTATCTCTGCGATTAACGTAAGTAATGCAAAATCGGGGCTCTCACTAACTGTATGTATTTGGCTAGATTTATTTAGAAAATTGTGAGCTTATATTTTTCTCCTTTTCTCTAGCTCATCTTCCAACATTCGGAGAAACTCTTCTACTGACAACGGCTCTATGGGCTTATGCTTTTCCACTCTTTCAAATGGGTGCAGATGCCAGCCAATTCGCATGTTATTTGCTCCGAAAACTCTCTTCCTCTTCTCTATGTATGCATAAGATATGTTGCCTGTCTTCCGCCTATAGAATATCTCAACAAAAGAATCATTGAGCCATAATCTGATACTTGCCCAGGCAGTTGTTTCTTCAATCGTACTGTGCTTTATCCATGCGAAGCGCTTAGAAACCTCTAGGTTTCATCCACAAACTTTCTAACACTCATTTCAACTGCCCTATGTGCAGCTCAAGGTCTTCCAGCTCGTCAAGCCTAGCTCCCCACCTAGCATAATCCATCTCATGCTCGTAAGAAAGGCTGAATTCTTTGCCAAGTCTCCTTTCGTACTCCCTGAAGTCCATACCATATTTCTTTTCATACCTTTGGATTTCTTCTTTGCATTCTGCAATCTTCTTTTCCAAATATTCCACCATCACAGTCTTCATAGCTTCCTCTGGGCTTTTCTTCATTGTTATCTCTTGAGCAATCTTCAGCATCTCTTCGGCCATCAAAACACCATCACTCTATTCGTTTTCAGAATTTAAATACTTAATCTCGCCTCAGCCTAGCTAAGCTTTCTACGTCTAATGAAGAATGGCTCAGGATACCAATAAGGACTGAAAACAAAATTAGTGGTCTGGGCATCTATACCGTAGAGATAGTCTTCCCTTGTCTCGCGACTTCCAGTACTTCCTAAGAAACTCTAGCCGCTGCTTAACTGAGGGGTCGTCTTCGCCCAGCCTCTTTCTGTCCGTGGATAAAACGTAAATTACGATCTAAAAACTTACGTGGTTGGCGTGCCGGCTGTAACCCACCTTTTGTTTTAGGCGGCATTCGTCTAATCGGGGTACCCGCGCTTCCCGCAGAATTCATCAGCGCCTATTTTCCCTTTCACAACGTGGGTTGGTTTTTCACCCTTTTCCATTGGCATACTCAGCGTTTCCGCATCATGGACATGTGCCAATGGCGGTTTTTTCTGTGCCAGAGCCTGAACTCTCATCCAGTGTCTTTCGACACCACGTTTCTGCGTTGTGGGTGGAGTTTCCGCAAGCTTGCGCTTGGAAGCCGCCCACCGGCTCGCCGACCATTATGGAATGGGGAGGAGGCTGCCTTTCAAGTTTTCTTCTCTGGAGAAAGTTGCCGTGCAAAGGTTTTCGATTACACTCGAATGTGAGTTCCTTTTTCAGCCCAGCACCTTGAGCGATTGGGGGCAGCGGGCTAAACGCCTCGGCCGAAGCCTTGGCGCGTACACCCCTGCTCCATCAACCCCATCTTCTATGGGAGCT
>CAZAQQ010000157.1:0-4323 GCA_964487485.1 uncultured Candidatus Bathyarchaeia archaeon
GTTTCGGTGGTAACAATGGGTTCACCGGAAGCCAAGAAGGCTATTACAGAAGCCATCGCCATGGGCGCGGATGAAGGCTACCTCGTCACTGATCCATCATTCGATCAATCAGACACTATGGCTACTTCATACGTGTTAGCAGCCGCCATCAAGAAAATAGGAGACTTCAATTTGATTCTATGCGGCGAAGCAACAATTGACGGGTATACAGCCCAGGTAGGACCAAGCGTCGCTGAAAGACTGAACCTACCTCAAATAACCTATGCTAGGAGAATAGTTGTTGAAGGCGACTCCGTTACTGCTGAACGAGACTTAACCGAAAACTACGAGACCACAAAAGCGAAAATGCCAGCGCTCATAACTGTGACAAAGGAAATAAATGAGCCTAGGCTTCCCACTTTGATGTCCATCATGAAGGCCAGTAAGAAAGAAATCAAAGTCTGGGGAGCAGCTGACCTCGGAGTAGCTAAGGAGAAAGTGGGAGCAGCTGGGTCGTCAATTCAAGTCCTGAAGGCTCTGGCCCCAGAGATGAAAAGAAAAGGCGTGATACTGAAGGATATACCAGCGAAAGAAGCTGCTATGGAACTTGCGAAAACACTTGTTAAGGAAGGCATTGTGAAGGGGTGAGAGTGTGAGCTCGGGAGAATTTAAGGGAGTATGGGTCTTTTCAGAGAACAAAGACTTGGCTTTCGAACTTCTTGGGAAAGGGCGTGAACTAGCTAACAAACTTGGCGTTGAATTGGCTGGTCTTCTGTTGGGGCAGGGTGTTGCGAATCAAGCAGAGGAACTCATCTCCTACGGTGCGGATAAAGTATATGTTGCAGACGATCCCGCTCTCAAAAGTTTTCAACCAGAGCCCTACAAGAGCGTAATAGCTGATTTAGCGTCCAAGTACAAGCCTGAAATACTCTTGATAGGGGGCACGCGGAGGGGCAAAGAGCTGGCGCCGAGAATTGCCACAGTGCTAGAGACAGGTTGCTCCTCAGACTGCAAAGTGCTAGACATAGACACGTCTAAGCGCCTGTTATTAATGGATCGGCTGGTCTACGGAGGAAACGCGGTTTCAACTCTAGTTTGCCGCAGCAAACCCCAGATAGCAACAGTTCCACCTAGGACTTTTGACAAGCCTCAGGCCGCCAAGCGGAAAGGGGAGGTTGTTAAGGTTGAAGTCAAAGCAGAAAGTCCTAGAACTCAAATCTTGGAGACAAAGGCGAAAGAAGTCAGCGGCGCCAAAATAGAGGAGGCAAGCATAGTAGTATTAGGAGGACGTGGCATGAAGAGTAAGGAAGATTTCAAGATTCTCGATGAGCTGGCAAAGATACTCGGCGGGCAGGTAGGAGTCACTCGACCTCTTGCTGCAGACCTCGAGTGGTTCCCAGAATGGGTTGGACTCTCAGGGAAGACGATAAAGCCCATGCTATTCATTGGTGCCGGTGCATCAGGAGCAATTCAACTATTAGCTGGGATGCGAGACTCACGTGTAATCGTAGCTGTCAACAAAGATCCGGAAGCACCTATCTTCAAGGCAGCAGACTATGGAATCGTAGGCGACCTGTATGAAGTGGTTCCAGCCTTGACTGCGGCTTTGAAAGAAATTTTTAAGAAATAACCTCTCTATTCCACTGAAATTAAATGACTAGCTTCATAGACTTGTTGAACCGAGGGTAAAGCCACAAGTCTTATAATTGAAATTACGAAACCTATTGATCAGTGATGAATAATGAGCGTACCAACAATGACTTATGTGAAAGATCCAGTCCTGACCTTTTCCGACGAGGAAAACCTATTCAGGGAAAGCGTTAGAGATTTCTGTCAGAAATACATAGCGCCGAAATGGGTTGAAATCGACGAAGAAGCGTATAAGGACAAATGGAAATTGCCTGTGGATCTAATAGCGAAAATGGGTGAACAAGGTCTTTTCGCCATTCCTTGCGATCCAAAATACGGTGGCCAAGGAGGCACGTACACAATGGCTACCATAGCCATCGATGAAATCGCCTACGCTGATCCGGCCGTAGCCCTCGCTGTATACGCCCTCCTAAACAACGGATGGCCGTGGATGCTCCAATATTTGGGCAATGAAGGAATATGCCAAGAAATCATACCTCAAGTGGCTAAGGGCAAAGGGTTCTTCGGTATAGCCACCACTGAACCACAGGGAGGATCCGACATCGCCGGAACCACTATGACAGCGAAAAAGAAAGGCAACGTGTATGTCTTCAATGGTGAGAAAGCTTACATCAGCGGTGTTGGAGAAACTTTCAAGGCCCTGCCTTGGGGAGGAGGCTTTTTCCTCACAGCCAGAACTGGCGGACCAGGCCATAAAGGCCTTTCATCCTTCGCTTTCATGCCGAGAAAAAATGGAAAGTTGAAGCTAGGCGTTACGCCCACTGTGTACGACGATATCGGTAGAACTGGGCTCTCAACAGGCGGTTGGGCATGCAAAGACATGGAGCTGGAGGAAGAGTACCTGCTTGGCAAAGAGGGCATGGGCTTCTACAATGTGATGGAAGGTTTCAACGCTGCTAGGATTGTGGTTGCAGCCGCTACAATCGGCGGCTCCCGATGGTTACTTGAACAGGCTGTTCAATGGTTCGCCCAAAGGAAACTCTTCGGTGGAAGATCGATTGCTTCATTCCAAGGAGTGGCTTTCCCCTTTGCAGAGTTGTATACGCGTTTTGAGGCTGCTAGATACTTCGTTTATAGAGCGGCTCGGCTTTTCGATGAGATCTACATTAAGAAGAATCCGAACTTCAAACCCAGAGACCTAAACGTTCCAGTTTCAATGGCGAAAATGTGCGGCCCAGAAACAGCAGTAGACCTAGCTGAAGAAGTTATGAAATGGTACGGCGCCTATGCCTACACCAGGGAATGCCCAGTCTACAAGGCGTGGCTAGGCCTATTCTCCTACTGTATCGGCGCCGAAGGCGCTCAGAACATCATGAGATACATAATCGCCAGAGACACCATAGGCACGGAAATCGTAAAGGCATAAACCACCCCTTCTCCTTTTTTTAATCTGGGATTTGAACCAGAGTTCAGAGCCATTTCCCAGCTCCACTGCTTCAAGTTTGTTTCGCACACACAATGGGAATTACTCCTAGCTCAAACTCCACTGACCACACCAAGGTACACACAGGCGAGGTGGTGTGCTCAATGGGGAGGTTTTGCAGGCGGAACAATATCGCCCTCCTAATCATGCGGGAAACCGAAATCCCCTCACGCTCCACCATCTCCTCCGTGATCGTGAGCAAGCGTTTGCCAATCCGGAAATAATAATTGAGACATGGCAAAACTAACCCCCTCTGTGTACACAATCGTGGACACAAAATGTGTACACACCCCCCCACCCTATCTCCTGCAGATGAAGCCTAGTCTTCACAGGCAGTATGCTAAACTTCAGAGGCCTAGCCCCAAGCCCATGTTTCTTAAGGCTTTTCTTCGGGCTGTTAAGGGATCCTGACTACGGACTCTCATACAGGACTATTCGCTGAATAAGCTCAACTGGAATGCTATCACCATCAAACATCCGGTTATCAGGGCGAGGTGGTGCGTGTGTGTCGCCCTTTGGTGTGGGGGATACTAGTGGAACTACGATTCGAACCAGGGTTTCCACAGAACCGTTACGATAAATTGAAGTCGAAGTAGTCAGACAATGGCTAGATACGTGTCACCTTTTCTAACTACTAGCCCCTCTTCTTCAAGGGTGGCCAAGTAGACTCGAATGTACGCAGGCGTTTTGTTCAATTCTTCTGCGATATTATCCACCGTATTCCTTCCGTCGCATAAATCGTATATTGACTTCTTGATTTCTGATCTTGCGAGCGCCCTTTCTTTAGCGGTTTCGATGCTGTCTCTGAATGCAATTTTCATGACGGCAAGCAAAGCATCCAGCTTCATCGAGATTTCCTTGAGCAACTCACTTAAATTCTCACTCATCTTTCTCACTCTTCAAAACTCAATTCTGGCCTGACTGCTGTTTGCTCTATCAATCGAAGACTTCGTAGCAAATGGGAAAATGCTCCAAATAACAGAGCAACTGAGATAGTCAGTAGCGGTAAGTCGTACGCGCCAGAGGACTCAATCAAGATCGCAACAAGCCCTAGTGCGAGAGAGGCTAAAACTACCGGCACCAAAACGACCCTGTTCCAACTCAGTCTAGCGACGACTTTGTTCATTTCTTTCTGATCTTTTTCAATTACTTTTAGCTGATCCTCTATCTCTGCAAGAGTTACAGGCTGTTCCTTCATTTTTTTCTCCAGCCTTTCTTTACTTTCGGGTATGGGTGAAGAAAGCCCCCATGCTCTGCATGGGGGATGAATT
>CAZAQQ010000158.1:0-4292 GCA_964487485.1 uncultured Candidatus Bathyarchaeia archaeon
ATCCTTGGGGTTTAAAGCGAATAGGGCTTCTGTATCAACGGCCAGCACGACTCTTCAACCAGACCTCAGCTTTGACTTCGTCCTTGGCTTCCTCACACGGTTCTCCGACAACCTTCCCCAATGTTTCATATGGGTCCCGAGGCAAAGGCTCAATAATGATCTTCCCATCTTGAATGCGTACCAAGACTCTCCGTCCTTCCTCGAGGTTCAGCTCTTTCCTTGCGGCCTTGGGAATGACTATGGTACCCCTCTTGCCAACGACAGTCTCCTCAGACAACGGGTACCACTGGCTGAACTATCAAGATATTGTTGTTGCCTGCAAGGCCTACAACTTGCATCAAGACGAGGTGTTGAGGGCAATATTGGTCTCCGAGTTGACCGGGATTCTTGATGTTTTTCGTTAAATGTTTAAATTGGTTTTCGACCTTAATTTTTATGAAGAGCCTACTTGCTTACCCTTGGTGCCAGTGATGCCTAAGAAAGGCCCGATGGAGCAGAATGTCCTTGAAATCATAATGAACTGTGGCGATGCGGGCATCTTACAATCGGAGCTCTGGAAGAAAATAGATGCGGATAGTAGAGAAGGCTCTAGGGCGATTCTTAGGCTTGAAAAGAAGGGCCTAGTGGAGAGAAGACGCGAACTTTATGATGGTAGATGGACCTATAGAGTCTTCACGAAACGGAAATTATCAACAATCGGCTCGATTGTAGATGTTCCCTGCGCTTTCTGCCAAGACGAAGCGAGATGCGGTCAATCAGCTGTGCTATCCCCTACTCACTGCCAGAAACTAACGCAATGGTTGATCTCCATGGTAAATAAAAATCCAGCCAAGCAGTGAGTCTTAGTGAACCTTCATACAGGAGATCCGGCTAGAATTTCCCGCTAAGCCCTCTAGACGTTATTTGAAACAGTTATTTCTTAGAGTTTGTTAGGTCGGAGCGAAATAGACAGCTGTTCACATGGCGGCCAATCCTATGGCGAAAACGAAAAGCCAAGCTATATGGATTGAAAAGCGGAAAAAAGACCAGTTTTACTTGCTGGCTAAGAAAAAAGGGTACAGAAGTAGAGCCTCATTCAAGCTCCTCCAAGCACTAAAGAAACACCCCTTCATCAAGCTCGGCGACAAAGTCATTGATTTAGGAGCAGCACCAGGCGGGTGGCTGCAAGTTGCCAGACAAGTAGTAGGAGAATCAGGGTACATCTTAGGAGTTGACGTAAGCGAGATCGAAGCCCTTCCATGGCAGAATGTCGAAACAATCATTGCAGACGTGACCGACAGAGCAGTACTTCAGATTCTGACAAGAAAAATTGGTGGAACAGCTAATGTTGTCTTGTCTGATGTCTCGCCAAACATAACTGGATCTTGGGAAGTGGACCACGCACGGCAAATATACCTTGCACGGAAGTCCCTGGAAATAGCTGTGGGCGTCTTGAAGAAAAATGGAAACTTCCTCGTAAAAGCTTTCCACGGGCCTGAACTAAACGCCTTAAAAAAGGAAGTTGGAAAATGTTTCGACTTTGTCAGAATCATGAAACCTCAAGCCAGTAGAGCAAGAAGTTCAGAAGTGTATATCCTAGCATTAGGCTTCAGGAGATAATTCACCAACAGCCTTCATAACCTCGCTTGTTTTGGCATTCGTCCGGAACCCTGTCCTTCTGAAGTGCGTGGGAGTTACCAAGTAGCCCCTTTTTTCCAGAGTTTCAAGAACTCTACCCAAGGATGGCATTAAAATCTCTAGTTTATCGCAGATTCTATCAACCACATAGTAGGTAGGAGGGCCCTTCGCCTCCTCCATTATTGTGCCGAGTAGATTCGCAATTCGATTTCTGTTTCTAAGATTTCTCTGCTCCAATTCCTCCATCGCGCCTTGAGAAAATCTCTCATCGAACAATTCTCCGAGCCATAATGAACCTGCAAGACTGAAATTGTTGCCGCATATATCGCATTTGGCATCAAGGTCTTTGATCCGTTTCACTGTTTCGCGGTTTAGACAATTGAAGCAATGCTGTATGTACCCCATTTTTGCCAAGCCTCTGTTCGCATATTCAGCTCCATGGCGTGCTATGGCGAAAACCCTAACGTAATGGTCTGTACTATGTGAAAGAACAACTTCAACCCCAACTTCATTCCTAGCTGCGCTCACAGCTAGGCAACCAACTAACAGGCGAACCGCAATCTCATGGCAATACTCCGTCCTCAAAGGCCTGCCGCCATACTTTCTCAAGCAAGCCAACGGCCTAACCCCACATAGAGGGGCCATGTCCGTAGCTGTGAAGGCTAAGAATCCTCTGTTTGAAATTGCCCTTATGGCTGAATCCATGTAAGGAGAGGGAGATCCGAAAGGGTCGATGTCAATAACGTCGAATCTTTTGCGCGGCGATCCGTGTAGAGCCAACATCGCATTTGCTTCAGCGCATTCAACCTTGACTTTATTGGTTAAGTGATTTTTCTCAATGTTGCACCTAGCCAAATCGGTTGCCAAAGGATCCAAGTCGCTGAGCAGAACATTTGCAACGCCCTCAATTTCTGCAGCGTATCTTATACCCCGTATGCCGCAACCAGTCATAGGCTCAGATATTCTAAGCTCCCTACGAACACTTCTTTGATAGCATTGAATCGCCAGAACAGATATGTCACGGTTTAGCTCCATAATGGGATTGTAGAAAACCGGGCTCCGGCATGGCGTGCAGTCAGATTTCTTTCTTGGCTGGCTTAGAAACTTTGGAACTAAGACTTCTACGAGCCCTTCCTTGGCAACCGTTGTTGGGAAATCGAAGTGCATAGCTAACGCATACTCGAATGAGCAATTACCTATGACGAGGGAAGTGAGAATTAAACTTCACATTGGAGATCGATGACTGACAAACTCTTGAATATCGGCTCGGCAGAATGAAAAGAAGCTTATGATAGAACATGGCATTTGATGTTCGGGAAGAGGCTTGAAGAAATTCGTCTTTTTGACAGGCCAGCCGGGAATAGGTAAAACAACTGTGCTTCTTCGAAGCATCAAAGCCCTCGAAGATATGGGTCATAGAGTTGGCGGAATGATCAGTCGCGAGCTTCGGGAAAGCGGAGTCCGGGTTGGATTCGAAATCATCAACCTAGTCAATCAAGAGAAAGGTTGGCTAGCCCATGTGAAACAAGGAATGGGTCCGCGAGTCGGCAAGTACACAGTGAACCTAGATGACTTGGCTGAGGTCGGAGTGAAGGCAATTGACAGTGCTTTGGCGGAGCGGGAAATCGCAGTCATAGTAATCGATGAGGTTGGGCCCATGGAACTATATTCCACGCAGTTCAAGGAGGCGGTAAGAAGAACTCTTCAAGATAGAAAACCATTACTGGGTACAATTCATTTCAAGGCGCGTGATCCGCTGATCGATTTCATAAAATCTAGGCCAGAGGTACAGATCGTTAAAGTGACCTACGAGAATAGGGAGAAGATACACGAGTCCGTTGTTGCTATGATTGCTGAGGCTCTCAAGGGAAGCTAGGTGAGGTAAGCTAAGGAAGAATCTTTAAGGCTTTTGAAGCCCAAGAGAGAATAGTTGCCAAAACCTCCTCGGTGTAGATGCGATTGGCCAGAGCGAATATGGAAGTTAACCTAGCCGGGCTAGAAATCAAGAACCCAACCATGTTGGCGGCGGGCATATTGGGCGTCAGCGGTTTGACATTGAAGCGGGTAGCTGAGGCGGGAGCCGGAGCCGTTATCACGAAGTCGATTGGACCCCAACCTCGTGAGGGTTATCCCAACCCTACAATAGTTGAAACTGATTGCGGCCTCTTGAATGCAGTTGGCTTGGCAAACCCAGGGGTTGAGGAGTTTATGCCTGAAATACCCATAGCCAAGAAAGGGGGAGCACCAGTTATTGCCAGCATCTTCGGATCCTCCGAGCAGGAGTTTGCCTACGTAGCTTCAAGGATGGAGCAAGCTGGGGCAGACGCCTTGGAACTTAACGTTTCTTGCCCTCACGCGAAAATATCGGCCATTGGGCAGAGCGCCGATCTCACGGGGGCCGTTGTAAGAGCAGTTAAAGGAGCGGTTGGGATACCTATCTTTGTCAAGCTCACTCCTAATGTCGCTGACCTTGTGTCTATATCGCAAGCTGCCGAAAGGGCGGGAGCAGACGGTCTTACTTGCATAAACACTGTGCGCGCAATGACGATTGATTTGGATACACATAAACCAATTCTTGGAAACAAAATCGGCGGGTTATCTGGCCAAGCTATCAAACCCATAGCAGTAAGATGTGTCTATGAAGTGTATGAGGCTGTGAGCACGCCGGTCATAGG
>CAZAQQ010000159.1:0-4225 GCA_964487485.1 uncultured Candidatus Bathyarchaeia archaeon
TCATGAGTTTTATTCTGTTTGATAGGGCCCTGTTTGGTATTAGGGAATAGATTCTTTCAATATTTTCAGCGTGAGGCAACAGATTTCTGATGCTTGTGATGGAGGGTATAAATTCTCCACATCTAACTGGAACTCCAACAATGTCAGTAACTTCAATTAGCGCAGTGTTAACTCCATTCTTGGATGCGTGTAGGCTTGCAACTACGCCGGCTGGTCCTGCTCCTATAACCACAATGTCATAGCTTTTCTTCATGGCTAATCCTCAATAGGGTGATAGTGTAGTACTCTGGTTTTGCTAGTCAGTGTAGTCTCATCTCGAGTTCGGAGCTAACCTCCGTCAGCTTTATAGAAGTGACCCGATAAGATGCCCAGCTGCTGTCAGGCCTATGGTGAATAGAACCACCAGCACGTTTGAAGCCAATGCTGGGACTAGTGCATTTGGGTCTTCGCAATTTCGCAATGCAACCGATGCAGCTCTGTATGCGAGGGGACAGGTGGCTAAGGCCAATAGGCTAGTCATAGGCATCAGCCCGACAAAAACAAATGTCGCTATCGAGAGGTATGTTACGACAAGCAACAGAGAATAGAGCCTTGCAGCATGCCTTCTGCCCAACAGAATTACCAGGTGCCGCCTACCCGCCCGCCTGTCAACTTCAACATCTGGAAACTCGTTAAGAAAAAGTAGAAGGTAGACGAGGAGGCTTACAGGAACGAAAACTGCCAAGGCTGTTGGAGTTACGAAACCCACCTGAGTTATGTAGGCACCTACTGACATTAGGCCGAAGTTTGTGCCTGCAATGATTTCTCCTACACCCGGTATATGCGACAGGTAAGGTGTGTAGAAGTAGATGGAGATCGCTCCGTAGATTAGCACCGGAAGAAGCGGCCAGAAGAAAAGCGTCAGGAAGTAGACTCCTATAATCCCGGCACCTATCAGACAGGAAAAAGCGAGGAAGAAGGCTGTGGAGGGCTTTATCTCACCTTTCACAAGCACTTCGATTCCGCCGCTGAAAGGGGTCTTTGAAGTCTTCTCATCAATTCCAGATCGAAAGTCAAAGTAGTTATTGAAGACATTAACAGCCACATGAGTCAAGGTTGCACCTATCAGAGCAAGAAAGCCCGTTGCAGCGTTGAATACATGGCGATCGTAGAAGGCGGCGGCGAAACCGGCGGCCACAGTAACCAACGTCAAGACCAAGAAGTTAGCTCTAAGTAAAGCCATCCACTTACCAATCTTAAGCGTCATGGACATTGGAAATCTGACTCTTGATTGGGAGAGCTTCCTCAGTTACTAGGCGAACTCATAAACAAAGCCTTAAAAGCGTTTCGAGTCGGGTATCAATAAGCAGAACCTCAATCAAAGTGTGAAGATCCTGTCTGGTCTACAGCAGAGTGCGTCTAACTCATGGAACGAGTCATTCGGTAATTGCGTAGACAGTCCAAAGGCTCTCTTGAGGTGGTTAATTGCCTGAATTAGTGCTTCTGCACCCTCCAAGCATCTATGACTTCAGAGAGAAAATAGTCATGCTTGGTCCAATAAGCGACGTGATACCTTCATCACCCATATTTGAGGCCTATCCCATAGGGTTCATCAGCATCCTAAATTATCTGCGGAGTCACGGCTACAAGGTGCGTATCCTGAACCTAGCGCTGAAGATGCTGGCGAACCGCAGGTTCAATGCCGAGGAAACAATCAAGTCACTTAGTCCATTGGCATTTGGAATAGACCTCCACTGGCTTGCCCACGTTCAAGGAGCCTTGGAGCTTACCAAAATAGTGAAAAAGTGGCATCCTGACACATCTGTAATCCTAGGAGGATTGTCAGCAACATATTTTCACACGGAAATAATGAAGGAATACCCCCAAGTCAACTACATTGTACGAGGGGACAGCGCAGAGGAGCCTTTGCTTAGGCTAATGGAGCGAATAGAGAGAGGCAAACAACCAGATGATGTGCCCAACATCACGTGGAGAAGCCCCGACAACAAGATTCGAATGAACGATGTAACGTTCGTCCCCGAAAACCTTGACGACTATACATTGGACTACGGGGTCTTGATAAAATCGGCAGCCAGAGACCTGGATCCTGAAGGTTACCTTCAGTACCCTGACTGGTTCAAATACCCTTTGGCTGCGCTTTTGACGTCGAAAGGATGTATCTACAACTGTGTCACATGTGGGGGATCAAGACATGCCTACGCCAAGTCATGTGCAAGGTCGAAGATGGCGCTCAAAGACCCTGTACGATTGGTAGAGGAGATGAGGATTATTGAAGACTATGTGAAAGGCCCAATATTTCTCTTGAATGACATCAGGATGGGAGGAGCTGATCATGTGCAGAAGCTACTGGACGAGATAAGAAGGGAAAAGGTTGATAACCCGCTTATTATTGAGCTCTTTGAACCGGCGGATAGAAAATTTCTAGAAGATGTGGCCAAAGCCTGCTCTGAAGCAAGCCTAGAAATATCGCCTGAATCCCACAGCGAACAGGTGCGCAGAAGCTTCGGTAGAGCATACAGCAACAATGAGCTTGAGAAAACCCTCGCGGACGCAGGCGAGCTTGGATATAAACGGATCGATGTATTCTTCATGATCGGGCTTCCCTATCAGGATAGAGAATCTGTCTTGAAAACAGTTCAATACGCCGAAGCACTTATTGGACGTCACGAAAGCCAAGGAAGGTTGCATCCTTTCATCGCGCCACTGGCTCCCTTCCTAGACCCCGGTAGCCTTGCTTTCGAAAACCCGAACCTCTATGGATACCAACTCTTCTTCAATTCAATTGCAGAGCATAAGAAAGCCCTAGAGGGGCCGAGTTGGAAGTACTTCCTAAACTACCAAACGAGTTGGATGGGCAGAGATGAAATTGTCAGCAGCACTTACGACGCGGCCGCGCTGCTAAACGAGGCGAGAGCCAAGTATGGATTGGTTGACGAGAAAGACGCTCATAGATTGGCTGAGAGATTGAACCTCGCAAGAATCGTAACCGAAAAAACCGACGAAACTATGAAGAACCGAGATGAACTCGTCCGCAACGAAAGGATATCTGCGTTAAGGCAGGAGATTGAAGCGGCCAATGGCGCGATTCTTTGCCATAGAGACGAACTGCTCAAATGGCCTCTCAAATCTAACATTGATGTGAGACTCAGAATTGCATATGCGTTGATAAAGCACTGCTTAGGACGATGAGCGGGCTCTAGAACTAGGGTCCTGAGACCTCAGTTTTCGCTACATGGAGGAGAGCTGAAGGCTAGAGATGTCCAATGGCCATTCGGTTGTGGTTTGGCCGAAATATTCACCTAATAGCGACCATGTTTCAATATTCTCTAATGGGAGGAAGCTCTACGAGGTGCAAGAGCTGCGATCAGTGGTACGGGGCTGAGGACGAAGAGTATGGCCCGTGTAGAATAAAACATGCAAGAGGGGACGGGAGGTATATGACTCACGGGGATCACAGTTGTGACGAAATTTACAAAGATGTTCCTGACCAACCTGTAGAATAATTCGGGGTTCGTTTGTTCAATGATTTTTCGCAAGGCTGATCCAAAAGATTTTGACATCCTCGTGGAACTCACGGACTCAGTAGGGTGGAACTACGCTGAATCCGACTTCCTGAGAATGATCATGTGCGACCCAAATTGTCTTATGGTGGCAGAGGAGGAGGGAAGGATAGTTGGGCTGATTTCTGGGATAAACTACGGGGAAGTCGGCTGGATAGGAAACCTATTCGTCCATGAAGCTCATAGAAGAGGGGGAACGGGGAGAAGGCTGCTTGAGAAGATTCTGCAGAGATTTTCATCCCTTGGCCTGAAGACCATAGGGCTATACTCCTTGCCTGAGACTGTTCAGTTCTATGAGAAGGCCGGATTCGTGCTTGACAAGAGGTACGTGATGTTCAGCGGCATTGCGAGGGAGGTGGGATCGAGTCCGGCTGTGGGGTTCACAGACAATGAGCTGGGGGAACTGGAGAATTTGGACACTGAGGCCTTTGGGTTCAGGAGGGGAGGGTTGATAATGAGGCTCTCCATCGAGTTTGGGGAAGGATTTCACATTCTCCGTGGTAGAGGAGGTGTAGAGGGCTTCGTCATTGCAAGGAAAGAGGACAGGGAACATAGGATAGGCCCCCTCCTAGCCAAAAGCAGTCACATCGCCGAGGAGCTCCTCAAAGCTGCTCTCTCAACTCTCAGCGGAACCCTTGTGAGGGTCCTTGTGCCAGAAAGCAAGA
>CAZAQQ010000160.1:0-2383 GCA_964487485.1 uncultured Candidatus Bathyarchaeia archaeon
CCGAGATTCCAATCGAGATGTTGGATAGGTAGCATCCAAAAAGTTGGAGACTTGCCGCTCCAAAAAAAGTGGAGCCGTCGAAAGCATTGATCGAAGACTGCAATAACGTCAAATGCAACGTCTTCGGCGGCTAGAAATGACTTCGCGAAAGGAGACGGCCCTGCCTGTCGATTATTCCTCTTCGAACCCTAGTGGTCGAAATTGGCTTGGAGTCTTCAGCCAAGATCATATTCACAACAACGATTTGAAGTGGCTTAAGGCCCCTTTCTTGCCTTATTTTGTTGATTTCCAAGGCTCTTGGCATAGTTCTCTCGCTGATGACCAGAGCTTCGATGTCTTGGCTCGTGATGGCTGGCCCATAAGGGTCGTTTAACGGAACAATATGCGATCTGTGAAGTAGGTTTTGCCTCTTGAGAAATTCCTTCAACTTATTTTCTCTTGTCACATAACCCTCTACCTTATGCGGCTTGCGAAGTTTCCTAGCGAACTCCTTTGAGGTCAGTCCAATCACAACCGTTCGTCCTATTTCAAATGCCTTTGATAATAGTTCCTTGTGCCCTTTATGAAGGAGGTCAAAAGTGCCAGCAACGGCAACAGTTTCGTATTTCACCAGATTTCTCACCCAAGGTCAGTCTAGGCTCTAAGCTAGGTTTCCGAAATGAATATTAGAATCGAAAGTCCGAGAAATCTATTGGGAATTGCTCTCAGGTCTTCTCTGATTTCTAGTAGCTCGCTTACCCTCCGGCTGTCATGAGCTAGGTGTGGGTGGCGAGGCAGAAGTAGAAAATGGTTGCCTTCTTGACTCTTCTTCCGCCCAAGGCGAATATACGAGCGCGACAACTACGCATCCATATTTTCCTTTTGGCACTTCAATGAATTCTGATGTCATCTCAGTCTTCTCTAGTTTCAATCCTCTTATTTTCGCCATCTCACTGAGTTTCCAACCCAGTTCTTTTTCAATAGCTTCTTTGTCCTTATAGCCATGGGCCTCAGTTACTATGCCATATCTGCCAGTAGTTGATGTTCCCCACGCCCATCCAATTCCAGCTCCAATCGTCTCCCCGGGGTCTCCGTCCATGCGAGCCATAACGGCGAAAGTAACTGTGCCGGGCGTTATCTTAGCATTGGGAACTTGGTTAGCATCTGGTGGCAGAATTGACGAAACCATCACTAGATTGCATTCGGCAATCCCCGCTTTGCCTAATGCTGCGTCGAACGCGTTTAACGGGGAAACGCTGC
Organism: uncultured Candidatus Bathyarchaeia archaeon; assembly: GCA_964487485.1. Lineage (GTDB taxonomy): Archaea > Thermoproteota > Bathyarchaeia > 40CM-2-53-6 > CAZAQQ01 > CAZAQQ01. The sequence continues at coordinate 1,240 of CAZAQQ010000160.1, forward strand.
TTGTCGCAGAGCCGCTTGTCACGAAAAAACTCTTCGGCAGAAATCCTCCATGTATCGTGCGCGGAACTTCCAATTCCCCTCGATTGTTCCTCCTAACGCAAAAATTTGGACTGTTTTTCTATTGACTCTATACTAGTTCTATCTGCATTCTACTTTTAAAGTTTAAGATCGCGAATTTTCAGTGCGTTTTTTCAACTAGCTTAGTTCATTGCTCAGCATTTCGCGATGACTTGTCGATATTAGCCTAAGGAAGCAGGGATAAGCTGCGGTTACATTTCACAAAACGTTTTCAATGGCTTACTATTCGCAGAAAGTTGAAGCGCAATCTTCTCCACTGAGATTAGAAACTGTCATCGCATGAATTGACTATACTTGGAAAGCAGCTGTAGGACTTGTCTTGCGCAATGCTCTGAGTAGCAAAGATAGGGGAAGTTTCGAAAGGTTTGGGCTTAAACCCGCGTTTTCCTATTTGTACACAATGTCTCCGACTCTTACCTTGTCTTTGACTTTGAGGCCTATCGACTTCCCAGCATCAGCTGTTTGAATGTCCTTATGCTCTATCTGCATTGACTCGGTGATTTGCTCAAAGTTCGTCGTACTTCCTTTTATCAAGATTTTGTCGCCTACGCTTAGGGGCGCCTTTAACTCAACGACAGCCACACTTATTTTAGGGTAATAGTGGGTTATCCTACCTATTTCCCGCCTCTCTTCCATTTGCTCACCACAATACTAACGTAGCCTTTCTATAGTTTATAATTTTCCTAGCTTACAGCTTTTCCGTAGGGAAATCGATATAGCTAAGCCCATGAATTGGATGATGCGTAAGATGTTGGGAATTCGGTATGCGGCTAATCATAGGCATCACGGGGGCCAGTGGTTGCCTCTACGCAAGGAAACTACTAGAGGTTCTTCAGGAAAAGAAAGTTGAGACCATACTAATCATGAGTGAAAATGCGAAGAAAACGATTAGTCTGGAGGACGGTACTCCCGAAGAATATATGGCAATGGCAACTCAGACCTACTATGAGAGTGACCTGAGTTCCCCTGTTTCAAGCGGGTCGTTCAAGACTGATGGGATGGTCATCGTGCCATGCAGTATGAAGACGCTCTCTGCCATTGCTTCCGGCTACTCAGGGAACTGCTT
>CAZAQQ010000160.1:2483-4212 GCA_964487485.1 uncultured Candidatus Bathyarchaeia archaeon
CACATAGAAAAGAAAGTTTCAATAGACTTCGAAATCTCAGCAATCATGAGAAAACATGATGGAAAACAAGCTATTCTATTTGAGAATGTAGAGGGTTATAGCACCAAAATTGTTTCTGGGATCTGTGGAACCAAAGAAAGACTCTGCAAGCCCCTGAACGTCCCTATTGAGAAGTTGCACGAAAGACTGCTGCACTCCATCCAAAACCCGATGGAACCTAAGAGGCGGTCAGACGCGGAGGTTAAAGAGGTGCAAGAAAAGCCTAGACTAACGAAAATGCCAATACTACGTCATTATGAAAAGGACGCGGGCCGATACTTAACCTCTGCAATAGTTTCTGCAAAAAGCATGGATGGAAAAATCGAGAATGTTTCCATTCATCGTTTAATGCTTTTGGACGACCGGAGACTTGCAATAAGAATCGTACCTAGGCAGCTCTACCGACTCTGTCAAATAGCGAAAGAACAGGGGGAAAAGACTCTGGACGTCGGAATAGCATTGGGCTTGTACCCCCCAGTGTTGCTCGCTGCTTCAGCACCTGCTCCGTTTGGGGTCAGCGAATACTGGGTGGCAAACGCATTGATGCAAGGCGGGTTCACGATCACAAATTGCGAGAATGTGGACGCTAGCGTTCCCGCGGAAGCAGAGTTAGCTCTTGAAGGTAGGATAAACCTCGAGGTAGAAGTTGATGAGGGGCCTCTTGTTGACATAACCGAGACATACGACATTGTGAGAAAACAGCCAATCATAGAAGTGGTGAATGTATTTCACAGGGAAGACTATGTTTATCAAGCATTGCTTCCGGGGGGGAAGGAACACAAACTATTGATGGGTCTTCCCTATGAGGCTAGAATTATGGAAGCTGTTAAAGGTGTTTCCCCAGCAGTTAAGGCTGTGAATCTTACTCCAGGCGGCTGCGGTTGGTTCCATGTTGCCATTTCAATCGAGAAACAAACGGAGGGGGATGGAAAGAACGTTTTGATGGCTGCTTTTGGCGCTCACCCATCACTTAAACATGCAGTGGTCGTAGACTCAGATATTGATGTCCACAAGCCGGAAGAAGTTGAATGGGCTATTGCAACCCGTTTTCAAGGCAATAAGGGGTTGATACTTATCCCGGATGCTAGAGGATCAAGCCTAGACCCCTCATCCGATCAAGAACGAATGCTGACGACAAAAGTCGGGATAGACGCAACTAGATCCCTCCTTAAACCTAGAGACAAGTTTATGAAAGCACGAATACCTGGCGAAGAGGAAATAGCGCCATAGCTGGATGAAATTTGTTCCTAAACAAAACAGAAGAGAAAATGCTTGAAGGGGGACTTGGCGAGTCAAAAGCACTTGCTATGAAGCTGCTCGTAGCCATTGGCGAAACATACGGCGCTAAACGAATGATTGAAGTAGGCAGCGCTCAGATCTCAGGTATTTCCTACAAGACTATTGGAAATGTTGGGCTAGAATTCATAAACAGCCTAGCCATCAAGGGAGCAAAAGTTTCAACTTCATCAACCCTAAATCCAGCTGGAATGGATCTTCGCCGGTGGCGGAGCCATGGAATCCCAAGAGTGTTCGCTGAAAAGCAATTGCAAATAATTGCCGCTTTCAAGAAGATGGGGGCTAAACTAACTTGTACCTGCACACCCTATTTGGCTCGAAATAGTCCGAGAAGAAACGAGCATATCGCTTGGGCTGAATCATCCGCTGTGAACTATGCGAACTCGATTTTGGG
>CAZAQQ010000161.1:0-4202 GCA_964487485.1 uncultured Candidatus Bathyarchaeia archaeon
CGTTCTTTCAGAAGGAACCTAGGATTTTGAAAGTTGACGCGACAGTAGGCGCCTACGAATATGTTCTATTGGCTGTGGACAGAGATGTTTCCAGTTTAAGGGAAAACGTGGCTGAACCTTTAGAACCCCTGACAGCCGGACTATCCACCTCATTAATATCAAAAATCGTCAAATTACCAAACTACGAGTCAATGATAAGACTAATCAAAGAACATTCAAAACGCAGTCAATCTAAGACTTTAGGTACATACAAGAAGAATTAAGGTTCCCTCGAAGATTTGTTACGGAAATGTTACCGGTTAGGAATTAGGCCTAGCCTCTATTCATATAGGCGCGGAAAGCTTCGTTTAACGACTTTGAAGCTTTCAGCGTAGGCTCTTCCGATTCGCTTTCCAATACTCGTATTCATTTTCACAGCAGCTTCAGCCATTAAACTCCCCCCTTGGCTCTGATGACATCTTAACGCCCTGATTTTCTTTTTCATTGTTCTAGATATACTCACAAATATGTTTGGACATTCGGTGTTGAAGAAATGGACTTCTCTAACCAAATGGGTGCGAAGCCCACTCCTAAGCTGCCGTGAATTCACATGAGGCAAGGCTGCGAAGGCTGCAGCCTCATAAGCCATTAGACCTGTAGCTCTGTGGTCGGGATGTGCTTCATAGGGCTTCCAAGGGTCTAACGTCAACACTATGTCTGGCTTCACTTCCCGGATCGTTCTAATCAGCTTCCCCCTCAGCCTAAGGCTTGGATACAGTTCGCTGTCTGGGTACCGAAGGAAAACCACTCTCTCTACACCCAGAACCTCTGCCGCTCTTTTCTGCTCATCCTCTCTAATCCTCACTAGATCTTTCGGCTTGGTGCTTGGATCCAGTGTTCCCATAGAGCCATCTGTCACAGTGACGTATACGACTCGGCTTCCTTTCTCCGCAAGGTTGGCTACCGCACCCCCGGCAAAGAAATCTGTATCGTCAGGATGAGCTTGAATTGACAAAACAGTTCTAGGTTCACTCAATATTGTAGACTCCCACCTAAGTTAACAAGGGCCATATTTCAAGGATATAGTCAAATGCTGCAATACTGATAATTACAGATGTAGGAAAGTAAATAAAATAACGCGAAATTAGGCGCTTTCCGAAGTTACCTAGCGCAAGATTTTTACCGTCCTCCAAAAGGTCTTTCGGGTAGGTGGGTGCATGGAAGGAGAGGAAGGCGACTCGAGTGAGGACGGAGACGACAGTGATGATCACCCTAGAGCAAGAATAAGACTTGTGCATGTTACTCAGGAAGATCCATGCTACCCAAGCATCACAGGCGGCGTAATACGATTCTTTGAGATTTGCGGAAAGATACCTGACTTAGAAGTCACGTTGGTTGACACTAAGCACCATAATGCGAATGGTTATTTTCGCAGTTATGTTCGAGAGCGATATCCGAAACTGCGCCTGAAACTTCTGAATATCCCAAAGGCGCCTTTTAGCGTCCGCAAAGTCCTGTTCACGATTATGGCCACTTTCAGCTTGGTTAGAATGCGCAAGACCTATGACGTAATACATGTCGACGAAGTTTTCGAAACGTTGATAGTAGGTTTCCTCGCAAGACTCATCACTGGGAAGCCTTGGATCTGTACATTTCAGGGAGTTTGGGCTGAAACATTTCTAGACAGATGCAAGCTTGCCACATCATACTTTCTTGTTTCGCATGCCGATGCTGTGGTCGTTCCGAGCGTTTCCACGAAACATCTCCTTGCCAACCACGGCATCCAAACAGAAAAGGTATATACTGTGTATCTTGGGGTTGACCTTGACGCCTTCAAGCCTATGTCCGTTGGCAAGACTATGAATGCAATCTTCGTAGGTCGCTTATGCAAGGCGAAGGGAGTTGATTTGCTCCTGAAAGCGTGGGCTGAGGTTGCAAGGCGTATTCCTTCAGCCAAACTTGGTGTTGTTGGAGGAGGAAATAGTGATTACGTGGAATTGGCTGAAAAACTGGGGTTAGAGAAAAATGTCGTTTTCTTTGACTGGGTTCACCACAATCAAATTCCCGTTCTACTTAATCAAGCCGAATTATTCTTGCTTCCGACACGCGGCGAGACTTTTTGCTTGGCCATAGCAGAAGCTTTAGCCTGCGGTCTACCAGTGGTAACGCACCCCATCCCAGCTTTCAAAGAGCTTTGGAATGATGTCGCAATCTTTGTTGCGCCTAATGCGGCTGACTGGGTCAACATTTTACTGAGCTTGAACAGCAACCGACAGCTGTTCATTCGGCTAAGAGAGGCGGGCATGGAACATGTGAGGAAATTCTCTTGGAGCAATGGCTCCCTCAGGTTTTCGAACATTGTCAAATCAGTACTAAATCACTCAGAAAAGCCGCATAGGCTACAAGCAAATTAAGGAAAAAGGAATAGAGCTTGACACACAACCTTCTTGCGTAGAGGTTGATCTTGCAGCCGAAGTGTACAAGCTTTAATTTGAAGAACCGCCTTGCTTGAAGTGAGGTGTTTGAGCTGGCTTCTCAAGGTGATTTGGTCGGCGACGTAATGGTGAGAAAGGTTGCCACAATAAGCCCTGACAAGAAGCTTTGCGATGCGGCGAAGTTGATGGAGAAAAGGCAGATCGGTAGCGTCGTGGTTGTCCGTGACAGAAGAGTTATCGGGATCTTGACTGAGCGAGACTTTGTTCGCCTAGCGGCTGCAGGATACGATGTGAAGACTGCTAGAATTATGGAGGTTATGCGAAGGCGAGTTGTGACATGTAGCCCCTACATTAAATGTTGGGACGCGTATGCAATTATGCGAAAGGAGAATGTAGGCCACTTACCAGTAGTTTTCAAAGGCAAACTGGTTGGGATGATAACGCCGCGGGATTTGATTGCCGCTGGTAAATTGATTTGAACTAGAACAGGCACTACTGAGAATAAGAGGCGAGCTTAGCTATTTCTAACGTGGCAATGATAAACATTGCGTGGGACCATCCTAATGGGACAGCTGACAATGGTTCGCCAGTATCCCTGTGAACTTGTTCGGGAAGAAGTCCCAGACCTGTAGCATGATCTAGGCACCAGTCCAAAAGTTTCTTAGATTGATTCACGTTTCCCCTTCTTGCATAGTACATAGCTAGCCAACATGTTGAAATTATCCAAGGATTGCCCCCATAGTTCCTGTCGCTGGGATACCTGCCAATTCCTCCAGCCCGAAACTCGAAAGCACTGGTTAACTGTTCAGCGGTGCTGATGATTCGAGGGTCTTCAACTGAAAAAACTTCGAAGGGAATAGCTAGACTTAAGGCGGTTACGTCGACTTCATCGTCATAAGGCTCTATCTTCCGCATGAACCTCTTCTTCTCCTCATTCCAAAAATGCTTTGAAATGAAGTCTTCCAGTATCCTCGTTCTTCCGGCCCACTTTTCTGCGAATTCTTTTTCTCCACGTTGGTTGGCTAAGTCTGAAGCCATCTTTAGGCCTGCGGCAACTGCGGAGAAAGAATATATGTGCTTAGCTTCATCTTCCTCCCAAAGGTCAAAGGTTGCTTCCAGATCGCCTGTTTTCTCGTTCTGAAAGACGCATATGTACTCTGCCGCGTTTCGGACTAATGACCAGTTCCTATCTAGGAAACCTTTTTCCCGGGTGATTTCGTAGTGTTTACCGCACCCCCAGATAACGATTCCAACTTCATCTAGTTCTTGTCCCCAGCAGGGTCCAATGATTTTTGGATCCACGTAATATCTCTGGTGCAATGCACCCTCAGCGTCCTGAGCTTTTCTACACCAGTCATAGAATGCTTCCGCCTCCCTGTGGTATCCAACAGAATCTAACGCCAAGGCCATGTATGTGCTGTCCCTAGGCCAAACGTACCGGTAGTCCGGGTTTACGCATGGGGCTGCGATGATTCCACCGTGAGTCTTGTCGGATAATAGCTTAAGAATCAGGATTGACCGATGAAAAAGCTGCTTATATCTATCAAATGACTTTGCGCCCTCAATTTTGGGCGCGTACGCTTCCCAGTATTTCCGTGTCCTACGGCAAAGCTCACTTGCGACAGTTGCCCTAGTCCACTCTAGGAGGGATATTGCCCGCTGATGCGTGGATCCCATGCCTATGAATATTCGAATCAACTCATCTTGACTGGGGCCCAGTTTTCCCAAATCATAGCAGAGGGCAGAGTTCACACCTAGCTGTCCCCTGAATATGGATAGGTCAATTCC
>CAZAQQ010000162.1:0-4201 GCA_964487485.1 uncultured Candidatus Bathyarchaeia archaeon
GTTTAGGCACTGGAAAAATACAAAAAGGAACTTTTCAGACACCCTAATATATAGCTAACTGGTGTTCACCAATCAGTGAGTCTACTTAAGTGAACTGTCTACTAATCTGCATACGGCCTTGTCAACTCTCTTGTTCTCATCGACTAACCTAATGGTCTTGTGGCAGTTCGTGCAGGTTATGGTTTTTCCACGCTGTATTTGACCTAAGGTTACCATGTGCTCTGCATTGCATCTAGGGCACTTTGCCATGTATTTTATGTTTGCAGGGTCGAATTCCAAGCCACTGGCATCTACATCGACATTATAACACATCGGTTTCTTCTCCACCAAATATGTGTGAAGGTCGCTTTATTAAAAATCCAACAGATGAATAGTGATCATCTGTGTTCTCTCGTAACCCCCGGCAAGTAGATATGTCCAATTTGCGTGTTCGTTAAGCTAAGGACATGCTCTTAAATGCTATCGGCATTCCTCAGGATAGATTCAGTGTGCTAGAAGACTATAAGTAAAGCCCGTAGGAGACACAGTTCTAACTTGGCGAAAAGGCTTTAGAGTGGTGGAGGAACATGCGCATTAAGCGCGCTCTAAGTTCTGATGCAGACGGTGATGGGCTGACTCATATTGAAGCGAGAGGGTCCAATATCGATGGTGTTAATCATCAATACGGGTTTCCCGATTGAGTTTGTGCCCATCCTAGGTCGGTTCATTATTGGGAGAAAGTTTCTTTCCTCGAACATCAGCAAATTCACTGAAAAAGAACCTATTTGGAAAACCATCCTTATTCTTGTGGAAAACACCTTAGCCTATTTTCTCCTAGGGTACCTAGCGATTTTCCTCTGCCCTCAAAGAACTATTTTTCTGGTTTGGGCCACGGTTGGATTCGCTCTTTTCGCCCCCATTGAATATTTTCTCCAAAAGAAGCACCCGCGATTTTTCGGGGGGAGGATACCTGCTTCCCCCATGTTCTTCACTTGGCTTGTTTACCATGCTTTCCTCTTCATGCTTTTTGGAGCCTTTCTACCTCACTAGAAATGGCGCAGAGTGGCCAAGCTAAGCTTCACGTGCTTCAGCTTTCTATGGAAGCCAGTTAGTGTAGCTTGACGCTCACAGACTTTTCAAGTAATTGGGTTGTTAATGATCCTCATTTTCAGCAAGAAACAATCGATTAGTCACTGGCTTTGATGGATGGCTACTGTCACTTGTTTAGAGTGTTTTCGGTTACAACGCGCTTAATACTAGAATTAGCGAACATGAGAGACTGGCCCTTCCGGGCCTTCGGTGATGGTGAGGTAGTTCAACTTCAATTTGAGAAAAAAGTCCGCATCACATAGCAATGGAGTAAATTGGAATGGCTCAGAAAGCTAAGCTTGATCGAAACTACAAGGAAGCCCGTTCGATCAGTCAAGACTGCCAGGAAACTTTGGAAATCGATCCGGTTAGGGCGAAAAGCGGCATACCGGGCTTTGACGAGTTGGTGATGGGGGGGTTGATGAGAAACAGGGTCTACCTAGTCTCAGGCCCGGCGGGCGCGGGCAAAACCATTTTGTCGCTGCAGTTCCTGTACAACGGCGCGGTTAAATACGGTGAGAATGGTGTCTACGTCACCTTTGAAACCTCGCCGGAACAGTTGCGTAGAGACATAGCAAACTTAGGGTGGGAACTGGGGAAGCTGGAAGATGCGGGAGAACTAATTTTGATAGACGCCTCATCATCCAAGGTCGGGTTGGGAACCAGCGAAAAATATGTGGTTCCAAGGCCGGTCACCCTAGACGCGATATTGTATGAGATATACAACTCTGTTCAGAAAATAAACGCGAAACGCGTCGTGCTGGACTGCCTAGACGCGATGGAGCTTCGGTCAAAGAGCGAAGAAGAGTTTAGGGGCTCCCTGCTGAAGCTTGTGGCGATGCTGAAGTCTTTTGACTGCACTTCGATTTTGGTAGCTGAAGCTCCCGACGAGCAGAAACTAAGCCGCTCAAACATTGAAAGCTTCTTGGCGGACGGCGTCATACGTCTACACCACATCAAAGATCGGGATAGGCGTTTCAGGAAAATTGAGATTCTGAAGCTCCGCGGCTCCAGCCACAGCTCAAAGGTCAGCACCTTTGAAGTAGGCGATAAGGGCGTTGAAATTAACACTGAAGCGGAATTCGAGAATCTTGTGAAGGACATGCGATTCCAAACGAGAGGCGGTGGGGAAGGCGATAGGTGGCTGAAGGCGCTGAGGCTGGAGGAGGAAGGAGATTTCGCATCTGCCTGCGAGATCTATCTTGAAGAAGCCAAGTTCCAGGAGAGAAAGAAGGCCTACGCGAGAGCTGCACTCTGCTATGCTTCCGCTGCTAAGTGTAAATTCTTGCTAGGGGAGCGAGAGCTGGCCCTTGCACTGTACAAAGCTGCGGGAGATATGAGTCGTGAGGATTGAAACCGAAGGCTGACGCAGGCAAAAAATGGAGGACAATCCTACTCCAACAGATTTCTCGAATGTGATGCGCCATCGAGAGCACATCCTGATTGAAAGGAATCTCGCCAGCGAGTCCGTATTCTTACGCTATAGGAAGAGTTCCTTGACTGTACCTTTTCTTTCTCCTTAGTTTGAGAGATATAACTGCAATTGCGACAGCGATAATGACCAGCCCTGCTATGTCATACGTGACGAGGGCGGTCTTTCTTGACGCGAGATCCTTTGCTTGGTGAGCGAGCGTTATGGCGAAGTCATAGTCTCCTCGATTAAAGCTTGCTGACGCATTAGCCAGAAGTGATTTAGCCTTGTCAATGCTTTCGGTTCTTCCTTCAGCTGGGGCCTTTTCTATGCTCGCCTTCGCTTCGTCCATAGCCCTGATTGTAGCCAACACCTTCTCTGTCTCCCCTAGGGTGACTGATCGTTCGACTGCGTCTCCTTGGGCTGCGGGCCCCACGAATATCATGTACGATAACTCTGAGCGACCAATGATCACGATAGATATGTCGTTCTTTCGATCGAAGAAGCTGCTTCTTTTGCCAAATTTCAGATCGAAAGCGGCATCATCTAACGTTAGTGTGCTAGGGTTGCCATCTTGAACAAACAAGAAACCGTCACCCCTCGACACTTCATCTACAAAGTATATTACGACACCATAGTCCGGCAGGACGCTGTCCAATCCTATCCTCTGCCGCACTTCGACGAGGTAGTACACAAATTGACTTACTACTATCTTTACGGCGTAGGTACTCTGGTTGGCCACCTCTAATGGGTCGACTGTTGCTGTTTTAGCTTGACCAGTTTTGATGACGTTCACTTGATTTGGCAGAATCCACCCTAGACTTATCTTGTGATAAGCGCAAAAACCGCCTTGAACACTCGACATTGACATTAAATCCCATTTGCCGACATAGATGGCAGACGAATCGCCCTTCGCTGCTAGATCATGGACGTAGAGATCGCTTAGGCCCAGAGAGTGCCCCATCTCATGAGCAAAGATGCCTAAAGAACTCGTCTCAGTCTGCAGCGTCACTCGATTCACTGTAACCCCGTCATTGGTAGGTATGTTCCACCTGTCTCCTCCACGATTGACGATTCGTATGGTAGGCTCGGGTATCACTATCAACACTTGGATATACTTTCGGAAATCTACCTCCTGATCAGCCGCTTCTATTGCGTCTCTCATCAAGTTCTGACAATTTTTCCAGAAATTCAGTGTTCCATAACTGGACCAAGTCAAATCCCCATAAGCGCTGAACAGTCTTGGAAGTGTGTACCATCGTTCCGTTACATCGCCCGTAATCCAAGTTAACCCATACGATGCTTCTTGGAAGTAGTTGTTCATCTGGACTAAAACCAGATCATATATGCGTTCCCTAGAGGTTCTGTGTCTTAGGTCCGTGAACTCCGCTAGAATTACGATAACCGACTGCTCTCCTTTGGTTTGTGAACTATTCTCTTGTGATACCGGCAGTATACCTGATGCCAAAATGAGAAGGACGAATACAGCTACTAGCCCTCTCCACTTCATGACTTGATACCGTCGGAATAAGCGCTTCTGGAAATCAGGCTCTTAAACTATCGTATGACTAGTATGGATCTCGGAGCCGCTAGCACCACTACTACTACATATGGAGCGATAGGATTCCCATCCTCAGTTATTAGCGCAGCGACACACTCATGACTCGCGCGCCGAATGAGTTAGTCTTTCGGGGAGAAAAAAGAAAAAGGTTGCAAATCGTC
>CAZAQQ010000163.1:0-4168 GCA_964487485.1 uncultured Candidatus Bathyarchaeia archaeon
GCCAAATCTGCTTGCTCCGACTTGGCATAGGGTATGGCTGACCCAGCTGCGTGGGAAAACAACATGCGCTCCGTCCAACGCGACCTCATAGTCGTGCACTAGTTCTAGGCTTCCGCCGCTTTGGGCAGCGTTTTCTTTGGCCACGCCAACAAGTTTTTCATCAAGTTCGAAGCCTTTGGGGTAGGCGAGAACAACGTTCATTCCAAATCGAGTCATTATCAACATCTCCTCCTGTATGCTACATCTTCCCCTGAGCTTCTTTGAGTAACCCCACATGATCACATACTTTTTCCCTTCCATCTTGCCAAGTTTCTCCTGAATCGTCATCAAGTCGGCTAGGCCTTGGGTTGGGTGGAACATGTCGTCAGCCATGTTTATTACAGGAATGTTGGCTGCTTCCGCATATTCGCGAACAACCCTGTTCCCGGCGCCGTACAGGTAATCTATAGCGTCGTCGAGAATTCGAATGCCCAATCCGTGACCGTACCTTTCATACATCTTCGCAATGTCTTTCACCTTCTCACCTTCACTGAGCCTTGTGGTGGAAACATCGATGAACTGAGCGTGGCCGCCGAGTAAAGTCATAGCAGCTTCAAAGGCAGCCCTAGTTCTCGTGGATGTAGCGTAAAAAAGCATGAAGAAGGTTTTGCGTCTAAGGGGCTCAGGGGTTTCTTCTGTCATGTGTTTTCTTTTGAAGTTCCTAGCTAGCTCCAGTGTTGTTTCGATTTCTTCTAGGCTCCATTCCTGCGTCGTTATCAAATCCTTGCCAAACACGTCCAATCCTCCTCATCAAGAATTTTTGGTGTAGGTTCTAGGCTTTCTAGAATCTCGGGGTTCCACATTTTCCTTGTTATGTATCCGTTTTCTGATTGCATCGTACTCCCTAAGCCAGTTCAACGCCCTAGCCGCCATGTCTGGGAGGTTGAAGGTTGGGATGTCAGTTTGTCTTAGGGCTTTCTGAATGAGAAGGTAGTCTTCTGCTCCGGTTGGGACATCGACAACAGGTTTGTCGGAGTGTTTTTTCGCAACCTCAGCAATTACCTCAGCGTCCTCAGGTTCGAAGAAGCATGACTTTAACATATTTATGACTAGGACGCCGTCAACGTTGGGATCCGCCAGCACCAGTTCCAAAACGTCTCTGTATCTTTCAGCTTTTGCATCAGCAATCATGTCGATGGGGTTAGTCGCGTCGACTTCCGGATATTTCCGCGCCAGTCTTGCAACAGTTTCATCAGAGAGCTTAGCTAACTTTAGGCCATATCTGTAGACAGCGTCGGCGGCTAGGATTGCGGGTCCGCCCACATTGCTTATAATGGCTACTCTATCACCCTTCATGGGCGGTTGCTTTGATAGGGCTAGAACCGCGTCGAACAAGTGGTCTATTCCATAGGAGACGCGGATAACCCCTGCCTTCTTGAAGGCTGCCGTATATATCGCATCCACGCCTGCGATTGAGGCTGTGTGGGACAAGGCTCTTCGAGCCGCTTCCTGAGTTATGCCACCCTTCAGCGCCACCACCGGCTTTTCTTTGACAACCTCGCGAACCGCGTTGACGAATTCCTTTCCTTCCCTTAGACCTTCCATGTAGATAGCCATTGCATTCGTGTCGGGATCTTCGCCGTAATAACTAATGATGTCAATGTCATCAACATCAATCTTGTCGCCTGTAAAGGCGAATTTGCTGAGCCCTATTCCGTAGAAGCAGACCCAATCAATCATGGCGGCGCCTATTCCGCCGCTTTGGCTTATAATCGAAATCTTGCCCTTCATAGGCATGAGATCTTGCTCAAACATCGTATTCAACCCATTAGTCGTATTCACCACCCCCAATATCGTGTTTGGGCCTAGAAATCTGACACCATGTTCTCTGCCAATGTGAAGCAACTGCTCCCTCTCCTCCGCCTTGTAGCCTCCGGTAATGCCTAACAACGCCTTGACGCCTGCCTCTGATAGCTCTTGAGCCTTCTTAATGGAGAGAGGAGGGGGCAGCATTAGCACGCCGAGATCCAGTTTTCCCGGCAGGTCTTTAACAGTGCTGAGCCTTGATGTCTTCCCATGAATGTCTATGACGTAGACCTTTCCCCTGAAGTATTTCTTCATGTTGTGAATTACGGACTTGAATAGCCACGGCGCTGTCATTCCAACTCGCTCTCTTAGTTTACTCGAGCCGACGAGGGCGACTGACCTTGGCTCGAATAATGCTTTGATGCCTTCGTCTCTAGCCATCTAACCGAGACCTCGAAGCTTGAAAACGGATTCTATGTTGGGTTGCTGGGAATTGCGCTTATTTGTCTACCTATCACATGATTTTTTTCAAATTCTTCGATTCTAGGTTCTATTAGTGGGTAGTCTTCAGGAGTCCTTGTGATGACATTAATATCCTTCAAACCGCTTCCAGTGATTTCCACAACTACCGATTCCTCTCTATCGATTACTCCTTGCTCCAGAAGCTTCTTTAACCCAGCTAGAGAAGCAACCCCTGAAGGTTCGGCGAAAATGCCCTCTGTCTTAGCTAACAGCTTCTGGGCTTCTAGGATTTCAGTGTCTGAAACAGATTCTGCTGTTCCTCCAGATTCTTTTAGGGCTGTTAGGGCAGCGTCGCCGTCCCAAGGAAAGGGATCGCACAGTCCTCCCGCAATGCTTTGAGGATTTCTCCACGGTTCTATGTTGAGAGGTGATTTTCCCTGCCTGAAAGCCCTTACCAGCGGTGCGCAGCCTTCCGGTTGAACTGCGCATATTTTAGGTTCGCCTTGTGCATAGCCGAGGAGGTTGAGTTCTCTAAATCCTTTCCAATTCCCTGCGAGGAGGCCTCCGGCTCCTACTGGAATCGCTACCCAGTCAGGCATTTTCCAGTCTAGGGCCTCCACAATTTCATAAGCCATAGTTTTAGGTCCCTCAGCTTGATAGGGATTGAAGGGGCCGAAGCTTGGGCATGGGTACCAGCCATATTTTCTGCAAACAAGCTTCAGCATCTTAACCGTGGGATCTTCCTCCTCCTTCAACTGTCGAAGACGAACTATTTTTGCTCCAAACAGATTCAGTTGAGCTATTTTGCCTGCGGGTGCGGATTCTGGTACAAAAGCATAGCATTCAAAACCTGCCCTTGCAGCGTACGCCGCCAGTGAAGCAGCTGCATTTCCACTTGAGGCAGATGCCAAGATTTTGGCTTGAAGCTCCAAGGCCTTGGAAACTCCTACTGTCATAGGCCGGTCTTTGAAGGAGGATGTGGGATTTCTAGTATCATCCTTCAAGTACAGCGATTGAAGCTTCAGCTTCTCCGCTAACCTAGTGGACTTGATAAGAGGTGTCCCGCCTTCTCCGAGGCTAACCACATTCTCCCTTTTACCTATGGGCAAAAACTCTTTGTATTTCCAAACGGTCGCCGCTCTCTTACTCAAAACCTCCCTTGACAGTTCATTACGAATCGCGTCATAGTCATAGAAAATGTCCAGCCTTCCATCATCATGGTTCTTGCAGAACAGCGCATTATCTTCAGGCGCGTAATTTTTTCCACATTTGGCACATTGAAGTCCCGTAACGAATGACAAGGGCTACCCAGTCATCCAGTCTACGTAGGCTAACTAATCTTCCTTACTACATGGGTATTGTGGATCGGCGTGGCCTAAGCTTCTTTGCTATGTCTCCCTCGCCAACCAAAGTGCAGGAGGATATGCCTTGAAAAGAATCCATAGAATGAGAATGTTCATTGGCACAGCTATGACTGCTCTAGCTACCAGCCCCATTATTGCTGGCCACAAACCTATGATGGCAACGATTACAGTTGCCACAGCATACCCGAATAACATACAAAGTCCTGATAGAGCTGCCTTCGTTTTGTGTTTATAGAGTTTGTTTGCAGCCCACCCCGTGGCGAAGCCTGCAACTGTGAAGGCTGGCACGTCTATAATAGGTATGCTTGCTGGCAATCCTGCTAGAAACCCTACTATTGCGCCCGCTATGGGGCCTGCTAATGCGGCTCCCACCACCACAAACAAACCCCTAACATCGAAAACGAAAGGAGGCACCAGCGGTATCACTAGATTCATGAATCTTACTATAAAGGCCGCGCCGCCGAAAACAGCCGCTATAGTCACTTGCTTCGTGTTCATTTTAGGATCACAGCATTTGGTTAGCGACGGACTTCATAAAGGTTTTGAAAGCAGCACTT